>NZ_JBEOVG010000015.1:0-154850 GCF_040295345.1 Actinosynnema sp. NPDC002837 | reverse complement strand
CTTTCTCGTCGGCGATCGCTCCCGGCCGCGGGGGGGGGCGCGGTTTGTCGCGCGGGGGGGCGGCGCTGCGCGCCGCCGCCCGCCGCCCCCCCCCCCCCCGCCAGCCGCCCGAGGTCGACGGCCGGCAGGTCCACCGAGGACAGCGGCACGGCCTGCGCCTGCGCCACGTCCGGCGGGCAGACCGCCAGCACGGAGATGTCACGCGGGACGCTCAGGCCCCGACGCGCCAGCTCCGACAGCAGCGGGCCGAGGATGGCCTCGTTGTGCACCACCAGTCCGGTGACGGGGCCGTGACCGGCGAGCAGGCCGTCCAGGCACTCCCGGACGCCGTCGTAGGTCGGCACGCAGGCCAGCGTCGCGGCCTCGACGCCGAGGCTGGCGGCGGTCCGCCGGAACCCGCTCAGGAACCGGCCGGCGTAGCTCGTGCCGCGCCGGTAGACGGCGGGGGAGGGGCCGATGAGCGCGATGTCGCGGTGACCGAGGTCGGCGAGGTGGTGCACGCACTCCGACCCGGCGGCGGTGAAGTCGAGGTCGACGCAGGTCAGCGCGTGCGGGTCGTCCGGCACGCCGATCAGCACCGCGGGCCTGCCCAGCTCGCGCAGCACCGGCACGCGGGGCTCGGCCGCTTCGACGTCCATCACGATGATCGCGTCGGCGAGCGAGGAGGCCACCACCCGGTGCAGGCCGTCCGCGCCCTCGTCCGCGGTCAGCAGCAGCACGTCGTGGTCGTGGGAGCGGGCCTCGGTGACGGTGGCCGCGACGAACTGCATCACCACGGGGACGTTCAGGTCGACGCGCAGCGGCACGACGAGGGCGAGCACGTTCGTGCGGCTGCTCGCCAGCGCCCGCGCGCCCGCGTTCGGCCGGTAGCCCAGCGCGCGGATGCTGTGGTGCACGCGACGGCGGGTGGTCTCCGAGATCGAGCGCTTGCCGGACAGCACGTACGACACGGTGCTGGGCGAGACTCCCGCCGCCCGGGCGACGTCGGCGATGGTGACCATCGGTGGATCATAGTACGTCGGAGTCGTTCCGGAACCTTCCAGAGGTCCATTGTGGACGACTGGATCGGGGTCGTTAGTTGGGAACGCTAACAGAAAGGGTGTTGCGGGTCACAGTCTGGTGGCGAACTTGATCCTTCACGAAATCAACCGGGCACTGCGCGTCGCGCGAAGCTCACGCTCAACGTCCTCGGTTAGCGTTAACACAACGTGGATCGGTCAAGCCTTGACAGGGTGGAAAGCGGTTACCGCCCGGTGCGGCCGGTGCTCCGCGCTGCCTCAGGCGGGCAAGGTCGCGCCGGGCGAATCGGGGGCGACCGAGTAGGGCGGCCGGGCGCCGTTGACGTTGAACAGCAACGTGTAGACCGACGTGGTGGCGGTGATGAACAAGCGGTTGCGCTTGGGGCCGCCGAAGCACACGTTCGAGACCACCTCGGGCACGCCGATCCGGCCCAGCAGCGTGCCGTCGGGGTGGATGCAGTGGACGCCGTCGCCGGCGGCTGCCCAGATCCGGCCCTGGTCGTCGAGGCGGATGCCGTCGAACTGGCCGTTCGCGCAGCGGGCGATCTCGTCGCCGCCGCGCAGCCTCGTGCCGTCCACGTCGAAGCGCCGGATGTGGTTGCGGCGCGTGTCCACGATGTAGAGCCGGGTGCCGTCGGGGGAGAAGGCGAGGCCGTTGGGTCGCACGAAGTCCTCCGCGACGGCCTCCACCGCGCCGGTCACGGGGTCGGCCCGGTAGACGTGGCAGGCCCCGATCTCGGACTCCGCGCGCACGCCTTCGTAGTCGCTGAGGATGCCGTAGGGCGGGTCGGTGAACCACACGCCGCCGTCGGCCGCGACCACGACGTCGTTGGGGCTGTTGAACCGCTTGCCGTCGAAGCGGTCGGCGATGACCGTGGTCGAGCCGTCGTGCTCGGTGCGCACGACCCGCCGCTCGCCCTGCTCGCAGGTGACGACGCGGCCCCGCGCGTCGAGCGTGCGGCCGTTGGCGTAGCCGGCCGGTGAGCGGAACACTCCGACGTGGCCGGTGGTCTCGTCCCAGCGCAGGACGCGGTCGTTGGGGATGTCGCTGAACAGCAGGTACCGGCCGGCGGGGACGTAGGCGGGGCCCTCGGTCCACTTGCACCCGGTGGCGAGGCGCTCCAGCAGGTCGTCGCCGAACAGCAGCAGCCGGTCGTCGAACGATTCCACCGTCGTCGGGATGACGTCCATAGTTTCCCCTTTTGCTCCGAATTACATCCGGTGGCCAACCTATACTGCCGGATGACATCAGGTGAGGGTGGGAGAGATGGACGACACGGATCGGGCCGTGCTGGCCGCGCTGCGGACGGACGCGACGCAGTCGTACGCGGTGTTGGGCGCGCAAGTCGGGCTGTCCGCCGCGGCGGCGCACGAGCGGGTGCGCAAGCTGCGCGAGCGGGGTGTGATCAGGCGGACGACGGTGGAGATCGACCCGATCGCGCTGGGGCTGGACGTGCTCGCGTTCGTCCTGGTCGACTCGTCGGCGTGGGTCGGCTCGCCGGAGACGGCCGCCGCGCTGCGCGCCCTGCCCGCGGTGGAGGAGGCGCACATCGTGGCGGGCACGGCGTCGCTGCTGCTCAAGGTGCGCACGACGGATACCCGCGCGTTGCAGGCGGTGCTGAAGGACGTGCACGACATCGCCGGCGTGTCCGGCACGAACGCGATCGTGGTGCTGGAGACGTGCTTCGAACGGACGCCCGACCCGAGCCCTCCCCGCGCGTAGGCCGGGCGAGCGCGACCGGTGGCCGGGTTCACCGGACCCCCTCCGGTGAACCCGGCCCTCAGGCGGCCGCGTCGAGGCGTCGGCGCTGGTCGGCGGTCAGCTCCAACGACACCCCGGCGAACGCGTCGTCCAGCTGCTCGACCGCGCTGACGCCGACGATCGGCGTGACGTCCGTGCCGCCGCCGGTCAGCCACGCGAGCACGACCTGGTTGCGGTTCGTGCCGGTCTCGGCGGCGATCTCGTCGAGGACGGCCAGGCGGTCGGTGGTGCCGGGGTGGTCGTACTCGGCGGGCAGCGGTTTGTCGGTGCGGGTGTACCGGCCGCTCAGCAGCGGCGTGTAGGACCACAGCGCCATGTCGGAGTGGTGTTCCAGGTAGTGGATCACCTCGTCGCTGACGGCGCCGAACCGGTGCACCACCGTGGGCCGCGTCCCGGGGCGCGGTTGCAGGTACGTGTGGTGCTGCTGCACCGCGGTGTAGCCGACCCGGCCATCGGCCAGCGCGAGCTGCCGCGCCCGTTCGACCTGCCAGACGGGGTAGTTGGAGCAGCCGAGGCGGCCGACCAGGCCGGCGGACACCAGCTCGTCGAACGCGGCGACCGTCTCCTCCAGCGGTGTCACCGGATCGGGCTTGTGCGCCCAGTACAGCTCGACGTGGTCCGTGCCGAGCCGCCGGAGGCTCGCCTCGATCCCGTTCTTGACGACGCCTGCCGACAGGCCCTCGGCCGTCTCCGGGAACCGGCCCGCCTCGGTCGGCTCGCAGCCCACCTTGGTGCTGATCCGGACGCGGTCGCGCACGCCGGGGCGGCTCGCCAGCCACCGTCCGAGCAACGCCTCGCTCTGCCCGCCGAACCCGCTCGGGTCCGCCCAGAACGCGTAGCAGTTCGCGGTGTCGATCCAGACGCCGCCTGCGTCCACGAAGCGGTCCAGGATCTCGAACGACCGCCGCTCGTCGGTGGCCGTGCCGAACAACATGGCCCCAAGAGCCAACTTCTCAACCATGACCGTCACCGTAGGCGGAGTCGGCTCGGCAGTACGCTCCAATCCCGTGACGGTTTCCCAGACCAATTTCGCGTGGGCGACGCTCCTGGAGGTCGGTGGGCGTGGCCGCCTGCACGACCGCCTGGCGCATGCGCTGCGTGCCGCGATCCGGGACGGCCGGCTGGCGGAGGGCGCCGCCGTGCCGCCGAGCCGGGCGCTGGCCGAGGACCTCGGCTGCTCCCGCTGGGTCGTGACGGAGGCGTACGGGCAACTGGTCGCGGAGGGCTACCTCACCGCGCGGGTGGGTTCGGCCACGCGGGTCTCGTGGTCACCGGCGGCAGACGCCCTGCGCCCCCGCGCGCAGGGCGCACCGGCCCGGCCGGCGATCCGGTACGACCTGGCGCCCGGTCTGCCGGACCTGCGGGCGTTCCCGCGCCGTCGGTGGGCCGACGCGGTCCGCGCGGTCATCGGCTCGGCCGTCCACTACGACCTGGACATCCCGGACCCGGCCGGGCACCCGGCGCTGCGCGGCACGCTCGCGGACTACCTGCGACGGTCGCGCGCCGCGGACGCCGACGCCGCGTCCGTGTTCGTGTGCGCCGGCGTCACCGACGGCCTCGTCCGCACGTGCCGCGCGTTGCACGCGGAGGGGATCAGGGACGTGGCCGTCGAACACCCGGGTTGGCCGCGGCTGCGCGCCGCCGCGACGAGCACCGGCCTGCGCGTGCACCTCGTGCCGGTGGACCACGACGGCCTGCGGGTGGACGACCTGGCCCGCACACCGGCCCGGGCGGTCGTGGTCGGCGCGGCGCACCAGTTCCCGACCGGCACGGTGCTGTCGCCGGCGCGCCGGGCGCGCCTGGTGCGGTGGGCCCGAGAGGTCGACGGGTTCGTCATCGAGGACGACTACGACGCCGAGTTCCGCTACGACCACCACCCGGTCGCCGTCATGCAGGGCATGGACCCGGGCCGGGTCTTCCTGCTCGGCACGGTCAGCAAGACCCTCTCACCGGCGCTCGGCCTCGGGTGGCTGGTCGCGCCCGCGACCGTGATCCCCGCGCTGCGGACCGCGAACCCGGTGGCCGTCGCGCCACCGGTCCTCGACCAGTTGGCGCTGTCCACCTTCATCGACCGGGGCTGGTACGACGCCCACCTCCGCGCCGCCCGCCGCCGCTTCCGCGCCCGCCGCGACCTGCTGCTCAAGACCCTCGCCGCCGAAGTGCCGGAGGGCCGTCCGGCCGGCACCGCCGCGGGGCTGCACGTCCTCCTGCACCTGCCGGACGACACCGACACCCGGCGCGCGGTCCAGGTCGCGGCGTCCGCCGGCCTGCGCCTGGCGGACCTGGACGACTACCGCGCGGAGGAGTCGCCGGGACGCGCCCTCGTCCTCGGGTACGGCAACATCGGCGACACCGAGATCCCGGCGGCCGTCACGCTCCTGCGCGAGGCGCTGCGGTCGGCCACTCGACGGACCCCGACCTCCGCCTAGCGATCGGCGCCCAGCCGCCCGACCGCCTCGTCGTGCCGGTTGCCCGGCCCCGCCCCGGCGCGGCCGGCAGGGTGCACCCGAACACCGCGTTCCGGCCGAACCCGGTCCGCAGGGGTGCGGCCGCCCGACGATCATCACCGTGCGTGCCGAATGCGCCGGAAACGGTGACGTTACGCTGATGTCGGGAGGTGGTGCGGGGTGCGGATGCCGTTCGGCGTGCACGAGTCGGTGCGCGTGGAGTTCGAGCGGCGGTGGTCGCGGGCCCGGGCGCTGGTGCTGCTCGGCTTCCTCGCGCCACCGGTGATCAGCCTGGTCCTCGCCCTGGTGGCGCCCTGGTCCGGCCTGGCCGTGCCGGGCTGGGTCCTGCTGGTGATCGGCGCCGTCATACCGGTGTGGTTCCTGGTCCGCCGGGTCTACGTGCACCGGCCGGGGTGGTGGGCCGGGCTGGTCCTCTACGCGGGGGCGGCGCAGGCGCTGGGGCTCGGCTTCCTCACCGGGAGCGCGCTGCTCGCCCTGCCCGTCGTCGTGGCGACGGCGGTCGCGGGCGCGCTGGTGACGAAGGCGAAGGCGGTGCTGCTGGACGCGTCCGGCGGCGCGATCGCCGGCACCACGCTCGGCGTGCGCAGCTCGTCGCGGCAGGTGCGCAACGCCACCGGGCACCCGGTGCTCGCCCACGCCAACTTCGACGGCGAGCTGCTGCGCTGGCACGTGGTCACCGGACCGTCCACCCCGGACGTCTCCGGCGGCGAGCTGCCGTTGCGCGAGATCACCGACGTCTGGGTCGCCGACACCCGGGACGCGCCGGGCGGCGAGGTGGTCGTGGTCCGCACCGCCGCGGCGCACGACGTCGAACTGGTCGTCGGGCGCCCGCACGACTTCGCCGCCCTCCTCGACCGGAGGTTGGCGCTGCTCCGGCAGCCCGACTGGTCGTAGCGGCCGGCCGCGCGTGACGTCCGCCCTTGTTACTCGTTGGTCAAGTCGAGGTCCGACGACGGAAGGGGCAGCGGCCATGGCGACCGAGCGGTTGCGGCTTGAGGACGGCACGGAGCTGAACGTGGCACGCAGCGGCCCGCCCGACGCCGAGTTGACCGTGGTGCTCGCCCACGGCTACGCGCTGGACCACCGCAGCTGGCACCGGGTGGTGGCGGCGCTGCCGGAGTCCGTGCGGGTGATCGCCTACGACCACCGCGGCCACGGCGCGTCCTCTCCCGCCGACAAGGAGACCGCGACGATCGAGCAGCTCGGCGACGACCTGGGCGAGTTGATCGAGTGGCTGGTCCCCGAGGGGCGGGTCGTCGTCGCGGGTCACTCGATGGGCGGCATGGCCGCGATGGCGATGGCCGAACGCCGTCCCCGCCTCTACCGGCAGCGGGTGGCGGGCGTGGTGTTCGTCTCGACCGCCGCCACCGGGCTGGCGGAGACGTCGCTGGCCTGGCCCAAGGCGCTCGGCAAGCTGGTGCGCGAGCTGGAACGCGCGTTCGGGCCGCTGGTGCGGGCGGTGCGGGAGAAGATCGAGCCCGCGAAGACGGCCGGGTTGCGCTGGTGGCTGTTCGGCGACGAGCCCCGCGACGAGGACGTGGACCTCACGGCGGACATGGTGTGGTCGCACTGGCCGGAGACCATCGCGTTGTTCCGGCCGGCGGTCGACCGGTACGACCGCGAGGCCGCCCTGACCGTCGCGGGCGAACGCCCGGTGATCGCCATCGTGGGCGACGAGGACCGGCTGGTGCCCGAGTCCAACGCCAAGGCGCTGGCCGCGGCGGTCGGCGGCGAGTCGGTGGTGGTGGAGGACGCGGGCCACATGCTGCCGCTGGAAGCGCCGGCCGAGGTCGCGGCCCGGATCATGGAGCTGGGCGCCTAGCCCGCCCGCACCCGGCGGCCGGGTGGCGGCCGCCGGGCGTCGGTCCGGTGTGGACCGGGTTCACGGCTGTCGGACTCACGCTTGCCGCGGTTCACGCGGGCGGCGTGGTCCGGTAGCTCTCGGTGTAGTAGTCGCCGAGGCGCTGCCGGTAGTCGTCGGGGTCGAACGTGTCCTCGTCGTACTCCGGCGCCTGCCGCACCTGGTCCTTGGTGCGGTCCACGAAGACCGTCTTCGCGTCGTGGTCGACCTTCGCCACCGCGCCGACCGGCAGCACGACCTTCAGGTGGGACAGCCACGTGCCGGCGTCGACCAGCAGGCAGTCGGCGGGCACGCGGGCGTTGGCCTGGTCGACCTCGCCGATCGCGCCGTCGAGCGCCTCGACCCGGTACCCGAGCAGGCCGATGTCCGGGCGGTCGTGGCGGTCGGCGGACCGGGTCGCCTCGTCGGCCTCGGGCGAGTCGGTGTCGCGCCCGTCGAGCAGGTCGCCGACGTTGCGCCAAGCCCACGGCATGAAGGGGATGGGGAGCGGGTGCATCTCGGCCTCCTTGGTCGGATGGACCACCGGGGAGTACCCGTTCGGGTGGCTTCCGAGACCTTTCGTGAATTGTTATCACGATAGCTTCAGTGCTAACCGAAAGTGATCATCAAGCCGATCCCGCGCTGTCGCGTTCGGACAGACGCCCGGACGTCGCCACGTTCGAAGGACCCTCGCTCGGTTGGCCTCACTGAACGTGATGAAAGCCCGCCTCGGGCTGATGACGTTCGTCCCCTAACGGGGCGGGCATCGCGACGGTCGTCGGTTCGCGCGCATCCGGGGTGTAGAGAGGGATTGACCGGCTCCGGCCGGGGAGCCCGGTGACGCTGTGCGCTGGAAGGTGGTTGCGATGACGGGTGGCGGGCACGATCACGGCAACGGCCATGGCGCCGACGGGATGTCGGCGGAACAGGCCGCGCTGTTCCTGACCGGCGGGCCGGCGGGGCGGCAGCTGCGGGAGGGCAGCCACGAGGCAGGTGGTCCGCGGGAGAGCATGACCACGACCGCGCCGGTGCTCGAGCTGCACGTGTGCATGGGGCTGAACGCCTGCAAGGGCCACGACGAGTCCGGCAACGCGAAGCTGCCCGGCGCGGGCACCTGCGCCACGGCGTTGCACGTCTGCCACGGCGACAACCACTGCCGCGGGCAGGGCGGGTGCGGTTACGCCGGCAGCGAGTTCGAGCAGACCAAGCCGGGCGAGCAGTCGTGCAGCGCCAACGGCAGTTGCGCGAGCCCGATCAACGAGTGCCGGGTGGCGTCGGCGGGCCCGTTCAAGGGCACCAGCGTGTGGAAGCTGGCGCGCACGCGGTTCGAGGCGCGGATGTGGGACGCCGGCGTGGCGTTCGACCCGGCGCCCGGCGAGGGCTACCCGAACGACAAGGTGCCGCCGTACGAGACGGATCGCGCGCAGCTCTTCGCCACCCTGAGCGCGAAACCGACCGCGACCGCGAAGGCGGGGAAGGCCAAGGGAACCGGGAAGAGTGAGGAGACCGGGAAGACCAAGAGGGCCGGCAGGACGAAGCGGGCCGCGGAGCCCGGGAAGGCCGGCGAACTCCCGCGCTACGTGGGCCGCACCTGATGCCGGCGCCCGACCGGCTCGGCCTGCCGGAGCTGGGCTTCGGCGTCGGCCTGCGCTCGCGTCATGCCGACGAGGTGCTGCGGGGGCCGTCCGGGGTGGACTGGTTCGAGGTCATCACGGAGAACGTCCTGGACAACGGCGGTTACGCCCGGTACCTGCTCGACCAGGTCGCCGAGCGGTTCCCGGTGGTGCTGCACGGGGTGTCGCTGTCGATCGGGAGCACCGACCCGCTGGACCTGGACTACCTGCGCCGCGTGGGGCGGCTGGCCACCTCCGTGCGCGCCGCGTGGGTGTCGGACCACCTGTGCTGGACCGGGGTGCTCGGGGTGAACACGCACGACCTGCTGCCCCTGCCGTTGACGGAGGAGTCGTTGCGGCACGTCGTGCGCCGGGTCCGGGTGGCGCAGGACGTGCTGGAGCGCCCGCTGGTCCTGGAGAACCCCAGCACGTACCTGGGTTTCACGGAGTCGACCGTGCCGGAGTGCGAGTTCCTGGCCCGGTTGGCGGAGGAGTCCGGGTGCGGGTTGCTGCTGGACGTGAACAACGTCTACGTGTCGGCGGTCAACCACGAGTTCGACCCGTACGACTACGTCCGGGCGCTGCCGGCCGACCGGGTCGTGTACGTGCACCTCGCGGGGCACGCGGACCGCGGCACGCACCTGATCGACACGCACGACCGGCCGGTGGCCGATCCGGTGTGGGACCTGTACGAGTTCGCGACCGGTCTGCTGCCGTCGGTGTCGGTGCTGCTCGAGTGGGACGACCGGATCCCGCCGTTCCCGGTGCTGACCGCCGAGTTGGACAAGGCGCGGGAGCGGGCGGCCCGTGTCGGCTGAGGGGTTGCGCCGGCTGCAGGGCTGGTTGCAGGGCGCGATCCTGGATCCGGAGGGTGTCGGTGAGGTGGCGGGCGTGGTGGTGGGGACGGCGCGGCTGCCGGCGGCGCGGCGGTTGGCGATCTACCAGCACGGTTACCGCGCGCGGTTGGTCGACTGCCTGAGCGCGCACTACCCGGTCGCCCGGCGCCTGCTCGGTGCGGAGTTGTTCGAGGAGTTCGCGCGGGAGTACCTGCGGTCCCGTCCTTCGCGCAGCTACACGTTGGAGGCGCTGGGCGCGGGGTTCGCGGACCACCTGGTCGCCGGTCGGCCGGATGTGGTCTCGGGGGAGCGGGAGCCCTGGATCGACCTGCTGGTCGACGTCGTCCGGTTCGAGCGGGCGTTCACCGAGGCGCACGGTGCGGCCGGCGCGGAGTTCCGCGATCCGCCACCGGCCCCGCCTGTGTTCGGCTCAGCCGCGTGGGGCGGCACCGTGGTGTCCACTGTGGAGTGCCTGCGGCTGGTGCGGGCGGGTTTCCCGGTGCACACCTTGGCCGTGGCGGTGCGCGCCGGGCAGGATCCGCCGTTGCCGCGGCCGGTCGAGGTCCGGTTGGTGGTGTCGCGCAAGGACTTCGTGGTGACGGTGGCGGAGCTGGACGAACCGCGCTTCCGGCTGCTGGCGGCGCTGCGGGCCGGCACGCCGCTGGGGCGGGCCGGTGACGAGGCGGGGTTGGCCCCGCGGCAGACCGACGCGTGCCTGCGGGACTGGCTGGCCGAACGACTGATCGTCGGACTCAACGGAAGGACGTCGCACCGATGACCACCACCCACACCGCTCTGCCCGGGGGTTACCGGGTCCCCAGGGCCGACAAGCCGATCGACTCGGTCGATTCGCTGTTCTCGCACCTCTACGACGCGGCGCGGCTGGAGCTGTCGACCATCCCGCTGTACCTGTACGCGGCGTACTCCATCAAGACCGACAACGTGTCGCAGTGGTCGGCGGGGCCGGGCGCGTTCCGGTTGATCAAGAGCGTCGTGGTCGAGGAGATGCTGCACCTGTCCCTGGTGCGCAACCTGATCGTGGCCATCGGGCGCGGTGACGACATCAAGTTCCAGAACCCGGACTTCGTGCCGGCGTACCCCTCGGACATGTTGCACCGGGTGCCGCGGCTCGAGCTCGACCTGGCCCCGCTGACCACGGACCTGGTCAAGGACGTCTTCATGCCGCTGGAGCTCCCGGCGAAGGTGGGCGCGCCGGGGCAGTCGGGCGAGTACCAGACGATCGGGCAGTTCTACAAGGCGATCTACGACGGTTTCGAGCGGTTGTGCGGTGTCGACCCGACGGCGCCGACGCGGCACGGGCCGGGCGACGAGCAGGAGCGGGAGCTGTTCAAGCACAACAGGTTGGACTTGCAGTACACCAACACCTACTGGAACGAGGGCGGTGGCGGCGAGCCGATCATCGTGCACGACCTGTACACGGCGCTCACCGCGATCAACGTGATCGTGGAGCAGGGCGAGGGCATGGACCCGGACCAGCAGGAGGTGTCGGACAACCCGGACGACCCGGACAAGGCGAAGCAGGGCCTGTTCGAGTTCCCGCACTACGTGAAGTTCAAGCGCATCGCCGACGGTTGGGAGCTGATCGGCGACGTCCACCCGGTGCCGCGGAACCCGCGCGTGGCCGAGTACCCCGAAGGCCCGGTCCGTGACCTGGGGCAGTTGGCGTGCGCCGCCTACACCTACGTGCTCGCCCTGCTGGACGAGCTTTACAACACGTCAGGGAAGGACGTGAAGCCGGGCGCGACGAGCGCGCGTTACGGGTTGGAGCGCGTGTTCATCGCGGCGATGCAGGGCCTTCTGTTCGGGGTGATCAAGGAGTTGGTCCGGACGCCGATCACCACGGGGCCCTACAAGGGCATGCAGGCCGCGCCGACGTTCGAGTACTACGAGTTCCCCGAAGGGGAGTCGATGACCCGGCACCTGAAGGAGTTGTGCGAGCGGGTGGTGCCGCACTACCCGGCGCTGGGCGGGGACAACAGCGTGCTGTGGCTGATCAGCGACCAGATGCCGAAGGACCTCTAGTGGCGTGGTGGACCGCGTCGGCCGTGGTGGGCGATCCTCCCGGTGGCCGACGCGGTCCGCGGCGCTACGTCGTCTTCAGCCTGGTGAGGACGTTGGACGTCGGGTGGGGGAAGGTGTAGTGGTTGTCGCGGATCACGAGGTCGAGGACGATCCGCTGCGTGTAGGCGAGGATGTCGTAGTTCGTCCCGCCGTCGAGTGACATGAGCCAGTAGTCGGCGGCGTAGCCGGTGAGCGCCGCCTTGCCCTTCTCGAAGGGGATGTTCATCACCGCGCCGCCGTTGCCGGTGTCGACCTGGCAGTGGATGTAGTCGCTGATGCCGTGGCCTGCTCCGATGAGGTCGAGGATCGCGGCTTGCAGCGGCAGGGTGATCTGCTTGGTCAGCGCGGGTTGGGGGTTCTGGTAGTTGCCCTGGTCGGTGAGGGTGTCGTCGTACACGGAGGTGTCGAGGCCGCCGGGGGTCGGCAGCGGCGGGTCCGCGTCGGGGATCAGCGGCGCGAAGAGGCCGTCCTTGGAGTAGCCGAGGGCCAGGACCGAGACGCCGTGCGGCACCGAGATCTGCTTGCAGATCGTCTGGGTCGGTGGCTGTGGTTCGGGTTCGCCGGGTTCGGTGGCCGGGTTGTCCGTCGGGTAGGGGTAGGGCCCGATCTGCTGCTTCTCCGTCTGCAGGTGGAGCCACGCCCCGTTCTCCTCGTGGACGATGGTGTTGATGCCGGGGCCTTCGGCGAAGCGGATCTGCTGGTCGTAGAACAGGACGTAGGGTGATTGCTGGTAGGTGCCGCCGCGGTTCGGCGCTTCCACCGGACTGGCCACGTCGTCCATGCCCTTGAAGACGATGGTCTCGTAGTACGTGAAGTTCTTGAGGATGTACCCCAGGTCCATCCCGTTCTGGGGGGACTGCTGCGGCAGGGGCATGACGTTGTAGGAGTACGGGCTGTTCGGGCCGCCCTTGCCGGTGCCGGGCAGGTCCTGGTTGGTCCAGGTGCCGATCAGCAGTTGCTGGAAGCGTGACAGGTCCGCGATTTGTGCCTTGAGTGGCATCAGGCGCTCCAGGTGTGTTCGCCGTCCCCCTTGGGGCATCGTCGGCCGTGGCCGTCACGCTGTTCAAGGCAACCCTGGCGGCGTCACCCGTCATCGCAGTCCCGTCACACGATCGAAGACGGGCCCGTCGCGTGGCGCGACCGCCGGGCTAGGTGGTCCAGCGCCAGACGGACGGCGGTCGTCCGCCCTTGGGCAGGGCGGCGGCGTGCTGCGTGGTGCGTTCCAGGCCGGGGACGCGTTCCATGGTGCGGCCGAGGTTGGCGGGGTAGGGCCGGTCGCCGGTGAGGGATTCGGTGACGTCGAGCGCGTGGGCGGTGGTGAACTCGCGGCCGAGGAGACCGGCGGTGAAGGCGGTGTCGCGCCAGAGGTGGTCGGCGAGCAGGGGGCGGCAGTCGCGGACGATGCGGTCGTGGTCGAACGCGAGCGGCGGCACGTCGGCGAGCGGTGTCCAGGTCGGGCCGTCGCCGGTGAGCCCGGCGGGGTCGATGGTGGCCCACAGGGCGATGGACAACGTGGGTCCGCGCGGGTCGCGGGACGGTTCGTCGAACGTGGTCAGCTGGCCGGAGGCGGAGATGGCGTGCTCGGGCACGCCGAGCTTGCCGGTGACCGCGCGCCGTGCCGCGTCACGCAGCCGTTCGCCCTTGCCCAGCAGGACGCCGGGCAGGGCGAGGACGCCCGCGAACGGGTCGAGGGCGCGTGGTGCGATGCCGAGGAGCACGGCGCGCGCGGTCGGGTCGAAGCGCAGCGCCAGCACGTCCACCGACACCAGGGTCGACTCGATCATGGCCCGATTGTCCCGCATTCAGCGAAGCGCCGGTGCGCGCACGGTGTAGTCCGCGCGGTCGGGCCCGGCGCCGGTGACGAGCACCGGCACGTCGAGGTGGTGCGCCAGCCACGTCTCGGGGTCCAGCATGGCGGTGAGGGTGGGCGTGCGGTGGCCGAGGAACGCGGTGAGGTCCGTGGCCGGCAGGGGGGCGTCGTAGGCGGTGGCGACTTGGAGGTCGCGTGCGTCCAGGTGGGTGACGGCCAGCGCGTCTACGCCACCGCACGCGTCCACCGCGTACCGGAGCAGCACGGCGTCGAGGTGTCCGGCGCGCCACGATCCCTGGTAGCGGCCGGTGTCGTTGTGGCGTTCCGGGAAGCGTGCGAGCACTTGGTCGTCCTCGGTGGGCAGCGGTCCGGCGCCGTGCCGGGTCTGGTAGGTCCGGGTCACGCCGAGGACGGTGGCGCGGCGGTGCCCGAGGAGGCCGCGGGCGTTGTCGGGCGTGACGGTGGACCAGGTGGTGTGCGGGTGGAACCCGTGCCACTGGTCGAGCAGCACGCCCTGGGCGCCTTCGAACACCAGGCGTCCGCGGTCGGCGAGGCGGCCCACCTCGTCGCCGGTGGTGACCCGGACGGCGCCGGCGAAGTCCCGGTACAGCGACACGAGGTCGTCGACGGACGGGCCGGCGCCGATCAGCGGCTCGTAGAAGCGGGCCAGGGCGTCGAGCTTGGCCCGCAGCACGGCCGGGTGGGCGCAGTCGCCGACGGTCGGCGGCGGCCCGGGGTCGCCGATGACCTCCTGGCCTTCGACGACCTCGCCGGGCGTCGCGCCGCGGTCGGCGAGCAGGCCGTACCAGGCCGTCTCGCCGATGCCCTTGCCGCACGAGCCGTGCCGGGCGTGCCCGCGAGCGTCCTCGCGGGCACGGTTGGCGGCGACGTGCAGCGGCGTGGTGAGCAGGGCGTCGGCGTCGATCGACAGCAGCCGCAGCGGGTCGGCGACGCCGAGGTCCGCCAGTGCGTTCGCTTCGCCGGCCAGGGCGATCGGTTCGACCAGGACGTGCCGGGACAGGTGGGTCGGCACGCCCGCGAGCGTGCCGGACCCGAACTGGCTGAACGTGTGGTGCCGGTCGCCGACGACGACGTTGTGCGCGGCCTGGGCGCCGCCGTTGAACCGGACCACCGACGTGACCGGGGCGTCGTGGCAGAGGGCGTCGACGACGGCGCCCTTGCCCTCGTCGCCGAACCCGAGGCCGACGACGATGACGTGCCCGTCCATCACGTGAGGGTGACGTCGTCGGGGCCGTCCAGCAGCGGGGGCGTGGCCGTGGTGGCCACGGTCTTCCCGCCGACGTGGACGAGGGCCTTGCCGACGGCCTCGCTCTCCGCGACCGAGCCGACCTCGGCGAGGTCGACCATCGCCTGGTCGAGGTCGACCACGCGTTCCTCCATGCCGATCGTGGCGGCGATCAGCTCGCACACCGCGCCGGGGTCGTCGAGCTTGAGGAAGCGCTGGCCGAGCAGGTCGCGCCAGTGGTCGGCGATGTCCTGGTCGTGGTAGTACGAGGACTGGTTGGGCAGCACGAAGTACACGTGCCACCTGCGGCTCAGCTCCCGGTACACCGAGGCGGGGTCGATGTCCTCCTTGACGTCGTCGCCGATGATCCGGCGGATGTGGCGCGCCTCCAGGCGTGGCTTGTTGAGCTCGTCGCCGATGAGGAACAGGTAGCCCTTGCGGCCGCGCTTCTGCCAGGCGTCGGTGACCACGTGCCGGGCCACGAAGTAGGCGGCGAGCTCGTAGGACTCGCTCTTCTGCCCGCCGCCGTTGCCCTCCAGGAAGATGGTGCGCAGCTGCTCGTCCATCCGGTTGTCGGACTCGAACTGGCCGACCTGCAGCGGCACGCGGTCGCTGTCGGCGTCGCCGATGCCGCCGAACATCAGCTGCGGGTCGGCGAGGTAGCCCTTGCGCTGCAGCAGGCCGTGCAGCTTGCCGAGCTTGCGCTGCATGATCTGCGGCACGCGGCCCATCGAGCCGGTGACGTCGAACAGCACCGCGATCGGGGTCGAGTCGGCGTGGTCGGGCGAGTCTCGGCACTCGCGCGCGGCCACGCCCTTGGGGTCGAGCGACGGGTCGGCCTTCCACTCCTTCGAGGGGCGCGACCGCATGGTGGCGGTGTAGCCGAAGTCGTCGATGCCCTTGGCGGCGCGGAAGGTCCTGGCCGCCGCGTAGGCGTTGTCGTCCCACTTGCCGTGTCCCATGTCAGGCTCCTGTCCTGGGTAGTGCGAACGGGCGGAAGGTCCGTTCGCCGTAGAGGTCTTCGAGCAGGTCGTCGTACTCGGTGAGCAGGTCGACGGCGTCGGGCCGTCGGGTCGGGTCGTCCTGCGCGCAGCCGCGGGCGAACCTGCGTTGTGCGGTTTCGCCCTCCGCCAGGAGGTCCAGCATCAGCGCGTGCGCCATGTGGACGTCGGTGGCGGGGGTGGCCGGTCGTCCGTCGTGGACTTCCGGCGGGTAGGCGGTGGTCTTGTCGGTGGCCAGGCGTCGTTCGCCCGCGCCGACCGCGAAGGTCCAGCCGGCCAGCACGACGCCGTGCTGCCCGGGGTGCACCAGCACGTTCTCGGCGGTGATCGCGCCGTGCACGAGGCCGACCCGGTGCGCGCCGGCGACGGCCCGCAGCAGCCTGCGGTGCATCCAGGCGTAGTCGCGGCCGTCCAGGCCGCGCGGGAACGCCCCGCGCACGTCGGCGAGCGTGACGAAGCCGTCCACCAGCGGTGCGAGCACGGTGAAGGCGCGCGAGCCGCGGGCCACCTCGCCGGAGGTGTCGATCAGGTGCGGGTAGTAGGGCCGCAGCCAGTCGTGCCGGTCGGTGAAGCGGGCGAGTCGGCGCAGCGCGTCCCACTCGGCGTGCAGGAGGGGGTTGAGGGCGGGGTTGCGCACGACCTTGACCACGGGGGCGCCGTCGGTGCGGTAGACGGTGGCGACGCTGCCGACCGCGTGCCGTCCGGCGAGCCGGTAGGCGCCGCGGTCGGTGCGCAGCTCGACCGACGTGCCGTGCTGCCACTCGTGGTGCAGCCGGGTCAGCTCGGCCGACGCCGCGTGCGCCCTGGTGTCGTCCGCGCCGACCCGGTCGGGGTGCAGCACGGCGGCGAGGCCGCGGTAGAGCCGCTGGGCCTCCTTGCGGCGGGCGGGGTCGGGGTCGACCGGGCCGAACAGGTCGGCCGCCGAGCCCGCCCGTTCTACTCGTTCGAGCGCTTCGTCCCTGGTGAACATAGTTTGAGTCTAGACGACTCAAACCGTGCGGTGGGATGGAATATCGCTGTGTCGCCCGTCACGTACCGCCGGGTCGGCCGTTCGGCTAGGGTTTCGGGCGATGTTGTACTTCCTGTGATCATCGGTATCCGCGATCGCGTCGAGCCCCGCTCCGCGAGCGCTTCTCCACACCCTCCGCACCGATGACTCGGCGTGCCGCGCCGGGAACAGGAGTCTGCCTTGCGCACCGCGCAACTAGCCCTGCACAACGTCACCAAGAGCTATCACGACCGGGTCGTGCTCGACGCGGTCTCGCTGACCGTCAAACCGGGCGAGAAGGTCGGCGTGATCGGCGACAACGGGTCCGGCAAGTCCACGCTGCTCGCGATCGTCGCGGGCCGGGTGGCGCCCGACCACGGCGAGGTCACCGTCGTCGCACCCGGCGGGATCGGGTACCTGGCCCAGTCGGTGGACCTGCCGCCGCACGCCACCGTGGCCGACGTGGTCGACCTCGCGCTCGCCGACCTGCGCGACCTGGAGGACCGGATGCGCCGGGCCGAGGCAGACCTGGCCGGTCCGCGCGCCGACCCGGAGCACTACGCGTCCCTGGTGGAGCTGTTCGAGGCCAGGGGAGGGTACGAGGCCGACACGAGGGTGGAGGTGGCCCTGCACGGCCTCGGGCTGCCCGGCCTGGACCGGCGGCGCGCGCTGGGCACGTTGTCCGGCGGCGAGCTCTCGCGGCTCGCGCTCGCCGCGACCCTGGCGTCCTCTCCGGAGCTGCTGCTGCTCGACGAGCCGACCAACGACCTGGACGACCAGGCCGTGACGTGGCTGGAACAGCACCTGGCCCGGCACACCGGGACCGTCGTCGCGATCACCCACGACCGCGAGTTCCTGGACCGGGTCACCTCCACCATCGTCGAGGTCGAGGCGGGCCGCGCGGCGCGGTTCGGCGACGGCTACGACGGCTACCTCGTGGCCAAGGCCGCGGCACGGGCGCGACGCCTGCGCGAGCACCGGGAGTGGCGGGCCGAGCTGACCCGCCAGGACCGCCTGCTGTCCACGGCGACGCGGCAGCTCGGGGAGATCCCGCGCAAGCTGCCGCTGGCCGTGTTCGCCGCCGGGCCGTTCCGCGCCAGGGGCCGCGGGCACGGCGCGATGAGCCGCATCCGCAACGCCAAGGAACGCCGGGCGCGGCTGACCGCCAACCCGGTGGCCCCGCCGCCGGAGCCGTTGCGGTTCTCCACCCGACTCCCCGGCGGCGACGGCGACGCCCGGTGGGCGGCCGAGCTGTCGGACGTGCGCGTCGGCGACCGGCTGCGGGTGCTGCGCCTGACCGTGCGGCCGGGGGAGCGGCTGCTGGTGACCGGCCCCAACGGCGCGGGCAAGACCACGCTGCTGCGGGTGCTCAGCGGTGAGCTGCGCCCGGACTCCGGCGTGGTCGACGTGCCGGGCCGGGTCGGGCACCTGCGGCAGGAGGAGCCGCCGTGGCGGCCGGAGCTGACCGTGCTCCAGGCGTTCGCCGAGGGCCTGCCCGGTCACCCCGACGAGCACGTGGACGTGCTGCTGGCGTTGGGCCTGTTCGACCGGCGCGACCTGCGCACCCGCGTCGGGGAGCTGTCCTACGGGCAGCGGCGGCGCGCCGAGCTGGCCCGCCTGGTGACCAGGCCGGTCGACCTGCTGCTGCTGGACGAGCCGACCAACCACCTGTCACCGGGCCTGGTCGAGGACCTGGAACAGGCCCTGGCGGACTACCCGGGCGCGTTGGTCGTGGTGACGCACGACCGGCGCACCCGGGCCGGGTTCCGCGGCACCCGGCTGCACCTGGAGGACGGCGAGGTGACCTGATCAGCCCGCGGCGGCGACCGACCGGTGCAGGACGGTCGCCGCCGCGAACGGCCGCCACGCGACCGCGGCCACGCCCGCCACCACCACGACCGCGAACCAGAACGGCGCGGTGACGCCGAACCGGCGGGCCGGCAGGCCGCCGACGAGCGTGCCCAGCGCGGACCCGCCGACGCTGAGCAGGGAGTAGGCGCTGCCCACCCGGCCGCGCAGCTCGTCGGGCACCTCCCGCTGCCGGACGGACTGCGTGATCACGGTCCACACCACCGCGTGCACGCCGAACACCGCGAGGACCGCGCCCGCGACCCACACCTCGCGCGCCAGCGCCAACCCCGGGTGGGTGCCCGCCTCGACCACCAGGCCGACCCGCGGCAGCGCGGTCGGCCCGAACCGGTCGATCAACCGGCCGGCGACCGCCGTGCCGAGCACGCCGCCGCCGCGATCGTGCTGAGCAGCAGGCCGAACCACCTCGGGTCCAGGCCCAGCCGCTCACCGGCGTACAGCACCAGGATCGACAGCGCGCCCATGAGCGTGAGGTTCATCAGGCACAGGCACAGGCACAGGCACAGGCACAGGCCCAGCGTCCGCAGCACCTCGTGCCGCCACAGCCGGCGCAGCCCTTCGCCGATCTCCGCGCGCACCGTCCGCCGTTCGACCGGGGTCTGCGCCGGTGCCGCGGGCCAGGTTCGCCGCCACGGCCGGCTTCCGCCGGTCCAACCGGTCCACGATCACGCCGCTGACCAGCGAGAACAGCAGCCACGGCAGCAGTTGGGCGAACACCGCGCCCGCCACCAGCGCCGGGTCGTCGGTGAGCGAGGCCGGCAGCAGCGGACCGGCGGCCATCGTCATGCCGTCGCCGAGGTTGGACACGGCGGAGGCGAACCACAGCTTGGTGAAGTCCGGTCCCGGTCGTCGCCCCATGCCGGCGGACGTTGGCGACCGCGCCCGCCCGGGGCACGCGGACCGCCGCCCGTCCGGCCCAGGACGGATTCCGCCGAGAGCGATGGGGCGGTGGACAGACCGGCCCGGCGGCGCGGATGATTCGCGCAGTCGCGAACTACTGGGGGTACCGCGCATGGCCTCGCCGTTGGACAACCCGGCCTGGACGTCGTTGACCGGACCGCACGCCCGCTTCGCCGAACGGCACGGCCAGGCGGTGCGCTACCCGCCGGACGTGGCGACGTTCGTGGGGCTGCCCGACCGGCCGGACGAGCGGGTGTGGTCCGACGTCGCCGCGCTCGCCGGGCCCGAGGCGATCGTGCCGATCACCTCGGCGCTCGCGCCGCCCGCCGACTGGGAGGTCGTCGAGCGCATCGACGTGGTGCAGCTGGTGGAGGACGGCCTGCGGGTCGCCGAGGACGCCGAGGCGGTCCGGCTCGGGCCCGCGGACGTGCCGGAGATGCTGGACCTGGTGGAGCGCACCCAGCCCGGACCGTTCCGGCCGCGGACCGTGGAACTGGGCGCCTACCTGGGCATCCGGCGCGACGGCGCGCTGGTCGCGATGGCCGGCGAACGCCTGCGCCCGCCGGGGTGGACGGAGATCAGCGCCGTGTGCACCGATCCCGCGCACCGCGGCCAGGGCCTGGCCACCCGGCTGGTGCTCGCCGTCGCGGCCGGGATCCGGGCCCGGGGCGAGCAGGTGTTGATGCACGCCGCCGCGACCAACACCTCCGCCATCCGGCTCTACGAGTCGCTGGGCTTCCGGGTGCGCACGCCCGCCGCCATCACGCTGCTCCGCGTGCCCGCGCACGCCCCGGCGGGCCTGCCCGCCTGACCGGGCCTCAGCCGTCGGACGGCACGTCGGATCGCCCGGACGGCAGCCCGGCCACGAACCGGGCGACGAGCTCGGCCGCGACGTCGCGCGCCTTGACGTTGCGGCGCTGGGACATCGCGGTGATCAGCCGGAACGCGGCGTCGGCGTCGCAGCGGTGCCCGGCCATCAGCAGGCCGACGGCCTGGCTGGTCGTGCCGCGGCCGGCCAACGCCTCGCGCAGCGTGCTCGCCTCCCGTTCCCCCTCGCTGAGCACCAGGTCCGGCCGCGCCGCGCCGCCAGCCCCGGCCCTCACCACCTGTTCGGCTGGTCCCCGGGCGCGAACACCGCGCACGCCGTGGTGAGCGTCGGTGACGACAACCGGTGGTTGCTCTGCGACTTCGTGCTGCGCGAGGCTGGTCCAGATGGCGTTCCTGGTGTCGTTCGGCGTGCTGCTGGACACCCTGCTCGTGCGGTCCCTGCCGGTGCCCGCGCTGACCGTCCACACAGGACCGAGGTTCGGGTGGCGGGGGCGTGCGTCCGGACGGGGGACGGCGGTGTCGGGTGCGGCGCCGCGCGGGTAGTGGTGGACTGGGACGACGTCCGACGAACCAGGTGAGGATGGGACATGACACTGGACCAGGCGCGGGCTACGACCCGGACCACGGCGCCGTGGTGGACCTCGGCGGTGGTGTACCAGGTGTACCCCCGCAGCTTCGCCGACTCGAACGGTGACGGCGTCGGCGACCTGGCCGGGCTCGCGTCACGCCTGGACCACCTGGAGCGGCTCGGCGTGGACGTGATCTGGCTGTCGCCGGTGTACGCCTCGCCGCAGGCCGACAACGGCTACGACATCTCGGACTACCAGGCGATCGACCCGGTCTTCGGCACGCTGGAGGACTTCGACGCGCTGTTGGCGCAGGTGCACGCGCGCGGGATGAAGCTGGTGATGGACCTGGTGGTCAACCACACCTCCGACGAGCACCCGTGGTTCGTGCAGTCCCGGTCGTCGCGCGACAATCCCCAGCGCGACTGGTACTGGTGGCGTCCGCCCCGCGACGGTTTCGAAGCCGGTCAGCCGGGCGCGGAGCCGACGAACTGGGGGTCGTTCTTCTCCGGCCCCGCGTGGACGTTGGACGAGGCCACGGGCGAGTACTACCTGCACCTGTTCGACCGCAAGCAGCCGGACCTGAACTGGGAGAACCCCGAGGTCCGCCAAGCCGTCCACGCGATGATGCGGTGGTGGCTGGACCGGGGCGTGGACGGCTTCCGGATGGACGTCATCAACCTCATCTCCAAGGACCCCGACCTGCCCGACGGCGCCACCACCGGCGTCGGCGGACTCGGCGACGGGTTCCCGCACGTCGCCACCCGCCCTGGCGTGCACGACTTCCTGCGCGAGATGAACCGCGAGGTGTTCGAAGGCCGGTCCGGCGAGTTCCTGACCGTGGGGGAGATGCCGGGCGTGACGTGGGAACAGGCCCGGCTGTTCACCGACCCCGCGCGGCGCGAGGTGGACATGGTGTTCCAGTTCGAGCACGTCTCGCTCGACCACGGGCCCGGCGGGAAGTTCGACCCGAAGCCGTTGGACCTGCGCGACCTGAAGGCGTCGTTGGGCCGCTGGCAGACGGCGTTGGCCGAGGTGGG
Organism: Actinosynnema sp. NPDC002837; assembly: GCF_040295345.1. Lineage (NCBI taxonomy): Bacteria > Bacillati > Actinomycetota > Actinomycetes > Pseudonocardiales > Pseudonocardiaceae > Actinosynnema > Actinosynnema sp. NPDC002837. The sequence continues at coordinate 132,982 of NZ_JBEOVG010000015.1, read as the reverse complement.
CTGGAACAGCCTGTACTGGAACAACCACGACCAACCCCGCGTGGTGTCGAGGTTCGGCGACGACGGGGAGCGCTGGCGCGAGTCGGCGACCGCGCTGGCGACCGTGCTGCACCTGCACCGCGGCACGCCCTACGTCTACCAGGGCGAGGAACTGGGCATGACGAACGCGCCGTTCGCCGGCGTGCACGAGATGCGCGACGTCGAGTCGCTCAACCACTACCGCCAGTCAGTCGCCGCCGGCGGCGACCCCGAGTCGGTGCTGCGCGGGCTGCGCGCGATGGGCCGCGACAACGCCCGCACCCCCGTGCAGTGGGACGCCACCCCGAACGCCGGCTTCACCACCGGCGAACCGTGGCTCGCGGTGAACCCCAACCACACCTGGCTCAACGCCCAGGCCCAGTACGACGACCCCCGCTCCGTCTTCAACCACTACCGCGCGCTCATCCGACTGCGCCACGAACTCCCCGTCGTCGCCCTCGGCGACTTCCGCATGCTCCTGCCCGACCACCCGCAGGTCTACGCCTACGAACGCACCCTGGACGACACCCGGCTGCTCGTCGTGGCCAACCTCGGCGGCGCACCGCAGACCGCCGAGCTCGACCCCGACTGGTCCGCCGCCGACGTCGTCCTGGCCAACACCGACGAGGCGCTGATCTCACCCGGGCGGGTCGACCTCCGGCCGTGGGAGGCGCTGGTCCTCACCCGGTCCGACCCGGCCTGACCCGCGGATCGCGGCGGACGCCCGACGAAGTCGTTTCACACCGGCGGGCGTCCTGCCGGACAATCGCCCCGCCCGTACCACGGAGGGGGACGATGGACGCATCGGACGTGCCACGCGCGGTGGCCGCGAGCACCTCGACGGCCGCCGCGCTCGGTCTGGCGGTCGACGACGCGGTCGTCCTCCAGGCCTCGAACACGCTCACCCTGCGCCTGCTGCCGTGTGACGTGCTGGCGCGGGTGGCGCCGGTGGCGCAGCAGGTCGCGCAGTTCGAGATCGACCTCGCACGACGGCTCGCCGCCGCCGGTGGTCCGGTGGGCGCTCTCGAGCCGCGGGTCGAGCCACGCGTCCACGAACGCGACGGTTTCGCCATCACCCTGTGGACCTACTACGAATCCGCGACGCACCAGGAGATCCCGCCGGCCGACTACGCCGACGCGCTCGAACGGCTGCACGCCGGCCTGCGCCGGGTCGACGTCCCCGCGCCGCACTTCACCGATCGGATCGAGCAGGCACAACGACTCGTGGCAGACCGCGACCGCACCCCGGCGCTCGCCGACGCCGACCGGCGACTCCTCGCCGACGCGCTGCGGAGCCTGCGACGGGCGATCACCGGGCGCGGCGCCGCCGAGCAGTTGCTGCACGGCGAGCCGCACCCCGGCAACGTGCTGGCCACGACGGGCGGACCGCTGTTCATCGACCTCGAGACGTGCTGCCGCGGACCCGTCGAGTTCGACCTCGCCCACGCGCCCGAAGACGTCGACGAGCACTACCGGGGCGTCGACCGGGAGTCGGTGCGCGAGTGCAGGCTCCTCGTCCTGGCGATGATCACCACCTGGCGCTGGGACCGCGACGACCGGTTCCCGGACGGCCGCCGGCTCGGCGCGGAGTGGCTCGACCGGCTCCGGGCCGGGCTCGACCGACACCACCTCGACGGGTGACCGCCCCGCCCGCCCACGCCCCCGGACGCTAGGAGGGGCGCCCGCCCGCGGACGCCGAGCGGGTCGCGTGCAGCGAGGCCAGGAGTCGCAGCCGGTCCGCGTCGGCGCTGCCCGGTTCGGCGGTGTAGACGAGCATGACCGGTCCGGGGTTGCCGGGCAGCGGGTAGCTGTCCCAGTCCAGGACGATGTCGCCCACCTCCGGAACCCGGAACGTCTTGGTGCCGCTGACCGACTCGCGCACGTCGTGCCGGGCCCACAGCCGCCGGAACTCCGCGCTGCGGATGCTCAGCTCGCCGACGATCGCGGTGGCCCGGGGGTGCGTCGGGTCGGTGGCGACCGCGGCGCGCATCATGCCGATGTAGTCCAGCGCCTGCCGCTCCCAGTCCGGGCAGCTGCGCGCGCCGGTCCGCGCGTCGTCGAACAGCAGCAGGAGCATGTTGAGCCGGTCGGGCGGGTAGTCGCCCGGGTCGCCGAGCAGCGCCTCCGCCATCGGGTTCCAGTCGAGCAGGTCCAGGTGCCTGCCGAGCACCACCGCCGGCGTGTCCGCCACCCGCAGCAGCCGACGCGTGCCGGCCGGCACCCGTTCCGGCTCGCGGTCCACCCGGGTGGGCATCGGCCGGCGGGCCGCGTGAGCCAGGGTGAACAGGTGTCGGCGCTCCTCGTCGCCGAGGCCGAGCGCGCCGGCCAGCGCGTCCAGGACGTCGTCGGACGGCCGCACCTCCCGGCCCTGCTCGATCCGCTGGTAGTAGTCGGTGCTCAACCCGGCCAGCAACGCCAGCTCCTCGCGCCGCAGCCCGGAGACCTTGCGCCGCCCGCCCGGCTCCAGGCCGACGTCGTGCGGGCGCAGCCGGCCGCGCCGGGCGCGCAGGAAGTCGCCGAGCTCGCGGGCGTAGGGGTGAGGGCTGCTCATGCCACCAGTGTGTCCCGCCGCCGGACACCCGGGGTAGGTCCCGCAGACCCAGGAAACCGGGACCGACCGAGCCTGCCCCGACCACACCTAACGTCGTCGGCGCCGGACACCCACACCTCCAGGAGCAGCAGATGACCGCATGGACCGCCGACCGCATCCCCGACCAGCGCGGCCGGGTCGCCGTCGTGACCGGCGCGAACTCGGGCCTCGGCCTGGTCACCGCGGCCGAACTGGCCCGCCGTGGCGCCCACGTCGTGCTCGCCGTCCGCGACACCGCCGCCGGCGAGCGGGCCGCCCTCCGCATCGGCGGCGACACCGAGGTGCGCGAGCTGGACCTGGCGTCCCTCGACTCGGTGCGCGCGTTCGCCGCGAAGCTGGCCGTCGACCACCCGGCGATCGACCTGCTGGTCAACAACGCGGGCGTCGTCCTGCTCGGCCCGCGCCGCACCTCCGCCGACGGCTTCGAGCTCCAGTTCGCCACCAACGCGCTGGGCCACTTCGCGCTGACCGGCCTGCTGCTCGACAACCTGGCCGCGGCCCCGCAAGCCCGCGTGGTCAACCTCAGCTCGATCACCCACCGCAACGCGCACCTCGACTTCGACGACCTGATGTCCGAGCGCCGCTACCGGGGCGCCCCCGCCTACGGCCGGTCCAAGCTCGCCACCACGGTCCTCGGCGTCGAACTCGACCGCCGCCTGCGCGCCGCCGGGTCGCCGATCCTCGGCGTGCTGGCCCACCCCGGCCTCACCCGCACCAACCTGACCCCGCGCGCGTGGGAGCACCGCGGCCGGCTCGGGCGGGTGATCGCGCGGCTCGGCCTGCTGGCCACCCAGCCGGTGGAGCGGGGAGCCCTGCCGCAGCTGCACGCCGCGACCGAACCCGGCGTGCGGGGCGGCCAGTTCTTCGGGCCCGCCAGGCTCTGGGAGACCGTGGGCCCCGTCGCCGAAGCCCGCTTCGGCCGGGAAGCAGCCGACCCTGCCATCGGCAGGCGGCTCTGGGCGGCGGCCGAGGACCTGACCGGCGTCCACTACCTCTGAACCCGCGGTCACCGGCCGTCCCGCCCGCCGCGACCACCCGGCCGTGATCGGAGCTCGGTCGTCCCGGGTGGGCCGCACGAACCGGTCGGCGATCCAGCCCGTGAGCCTGGGGCGGAAGCGGTGGTGGCGCTCGACGGATCAGGTCGTCGCCGCGTCGGCCGCCTTGGCCGCCCGCTCGATCCGCGCGCGCCGGTCCGCCCAGAAGGCCGCGTCCCGCCCCTGCCGGGCCATGCTCCCCGCGTCCATCTCCACCGCGCCGTCCAGCTGCTCGCGCAGGATGTCGGCGTGCCCGGCGTGCCGGCTGGTCTCGGTGAGCACGTGGACCAGGACGTTGAACAACATCACGTCGGGACGCGGCCACCAGGGGACGTGACCGGGCGCGTCGACGGCGAGCGCGGCGATCGTCGCGTCGGAGTGCGTCCAGACGCGGCGGTACAGGCCGATGACGTCCTCGCGCGTCTCGTGCTCGGTCGCCCACAGGTCGGCGCCGCGCTGCGAGCGGTCGTCCCACCGGGGGAGGGCCTCCGGGAACGGTCGGCCGAAGACCTCGCCGAAGTACCGGGACTCCGACAAGGACAGGTGCTTGACCAGGCCGAGGAGGTTGGTGCCGGTCGCGGTCAGGGGACGGCGCACGTCGTACTCGGACAGCCCGTCGAGCTTCCGGAGCATCACCTCGCGGATCTCTCGCAGGTCGCCGTGCAGGTACTGCTTCGCGAAGTCGTCGATCACGGGTACGAGCATGCACCACCGGCCCCGCACCCGGCCGCCGCCCGGCTGTTCCCGCCCGACCCGGCGGGAACGGCCACCGCGACCACCTGAACGCCGCGGTCGGGCTACATCCGTTGCGGCGCCGTGATCCCCAGCAGGTCGAGCCCGTGGCCGAGGGTCCGCGCGGTCAGCCGGCACAGGGCCAGTCGGTTGCCGCGCACGGGTTCCTCGGCCTTGAGGACGGGGCAGTTGTCGTAGAAGGCGGTGAACGCGCGGGCCAGGTCGTAGAGGTAGCCGCAGAGCCGGTGCGGTTCGAGGGTGGCGGCGACCTCGGTGACGACGGCGCCGTAGGCGTCGAGCGCCAGACCGAGCGCCCGCTCGGCGGGGTGCGGCGGCACGGTGCGGTCGACCGTCGTGCCCTCGTCGCCCGCGTGGCCCAGGATCGAGCTGATCCGGGCGTGGGCGTACTGCAGGTAGACCCCGGTGTTGCCGGTGAAGGACACCATGCGGTCGACGTCGAACGAGTAGTCCTTCACCCGCGAGGTCGACAGGTCGGCGTACTTGACCGCGGCGATGCCCGCGGACTCGGCGATCCGGTCGAGCTCGGCCGCGTCGAGGTCGGGGTTCTTCTCCTCGACGATCGCCCGCGCGCGCGACACCGCGTCGTCGAGCAGGTCCATCAGGCGGACCGTGCCGCCCGCCCGGGTCTTGAACGGCGTCCCGTCCGGACCGAGGATCGTGCCGTAGGCGGCGTGCTCGGCGGTGACGCCGTCGGTGAGCCAGCCCGCCCGTCGGGCCGCCTCGAAGACCAGCTGGAAGTGCAGCGCCTGCCGCGAGTCGGTGACGTAGACCAACCGGTTGGCCTTGAGGTCGCGCAGGCGGTAGCGGATGGTGGCCAGGTCCGTGGTGTCGTAGCCGTACCCGCCGTCGCGCTTGCGGACCATCAGGGTGACCGGCTTGCCCTCGGGCCCGGAGACCTCCCGCGAGTAGAACACGAGCGCGCCGTCGCTCTGCACCGCCAGGCCCGCGTCGACCAGCTCCTGCACGGTGTCGCCCAGCATCGGGTTGTAGAACGACTCGCCGACCGAGTCCTCCGGCGTCAGCAGCACGTTCAGCCGGTCGTAGATCGCGCTGAACGACCGCTCGGACTCCGCGACGATGTCCTGCCAGACCGCGACCGTCTCCGGGTCGCCCGCCTGGAGCGCCACGACCCGCGAGCGGGACCGGTCGGCGAAGTCCGGGTCGGCGTCGAACTTCGCCCGCGCCGACCGGTACAGACCGTCCAATGCCGACACCGCCGAGGCGCCCTCGCCCAGCTCGTCCTGGTGCCACGCGGCGTCGGGGTGCTCGTCGAGGTACTGGATCAGCATCCCGAACTGGGTCCCGAAGTCGCCCAGGTGGTTCTGCCGGAGCACGTCCGCGCCGAGGAAGCCCAGCACGCGCGCGAGGCCGTCGCCGATGATCGTCGTGCGCAGGTGCCCGACGTGCATCTCCTTGGCGATGTTGGGCGCGGAGTAGTCGACCACCACCCGGCGACCGGTTTCGGTCGCGCCCACCCCGAGGCGAGCGTCCGCCAGGCGGGCGGCGACCTGCTCCCAGACCGCGCCATCGGTCACGGTGACGTTGAGGAAACCCGGCCCGGACGGCTCCACCGACCCGATCACCGCGTCGCCCTCGACGTCGAGCGCGGCCACGACCCGCGCGGCCAGGTCGCGCGGCGGCACACCGACCCGCTTGGCCAGCGCCAGCGGTGCGTTGCACTGGAAATCGGCGCGATCGGATCGTCGCACCACCGGATCCGCGCCCGCCAGGTCCTCACGGACCCGGCCGATCGCCTCCGACATCGTCGTGGCGATCCGTTCCAGCAGCGACGGCACCTCCTGGTGGTGGGCACTCACCTGACACAGCCTCCTTCGTCGGAAGGCGATTGTCCCAGGCTCCACCGGTCCTCGGCCGAGCAGGGTCGGCGCCGTCGCCGCGCGCGCCGGCGCTACTCCCGGGCGACTTCCACGTCCTCCAGCACACCGAGCGCGTCCGGCACCAGGATCGCGGCCGAGTAGTAGGCGCTGACCAAATAGGACGTGATCGCCTTCTCGTCGATGCCCATGAACCGCACGTTCAACCCGGGCTGGTACTCGTCGGGCAACCCGGTCTGGCGCAGGCCGATCACGCCCTGCGCGTCCTCGCCGGCGCGCATCAGCATGATCGAGCTGGTCCTGGTCCTGCTGACCGGGATCTTGCCGCACGGGAAGATCGGCACGCCACGCCAGCCGGGGATCTGGTGGCCGTTGTGGTCGACACCGCTCGGGTAGACCCCGCGTCGGCTGCACTCCTTCATGAACGCCGCGATCGTGCGCGGGTGGGCCAGGAAGAAGGTCGGCTCCTTCCACACCACGGCGAGCAGGGCGTCCAGGTCGTCCGGGGTCGGCGGGCCGGTGCGGGAGTGGATGCGCTGGGACAGGTCGGCGTTGGCGAGCAGGCCGAACTCGCGGTTGTTGACCAGCTCGTGCTCCTGGCGTTCCCGCAACGCCTCGATGGTCAGCCGCAACTGCTGCTCGACCTGGTCCATCGGCTCGTTGTAGAGGTCCGCGACCCTGGTGTGGACCCGCAGCACGGTCTGCGCCACGCTCAGCTCGTACTCGCGGGGCGACACCTCGTAGTCGACGAACGTGCCCGGCAGCGACACCTCGCCCTCGTGGCCGGACGCCAGCTCGATCTCGGCCTCGCCCGCGGCGTTCTGCGCGGGACGCCGACCGGCGCGGAAGCTCTCCACGTGGGCGCGCAACGCGTCCGACCGCTCGACCATCGCCTCGAACGCGGTCTGCGTCATCCGCAGCGCCGTGCACGCCGTGACGGCCTTGACGGTGTACTCCCAGAAGTCGTCCGACTCCACCACGGCCTGGTAGCTGAAGTGGTCGCCGCCCGCCAGCACGGCGAGGACGACCTGGTCGCCGTACTCGCCCACGCCGACCTTGTCCGCCTTGCCGTGCGCGAGCAGGAAGATCTCCTCGGCGGGACGGCCCCGCTCCACGATCACGTCGCCCGGCCCGTACTCGTGCTGGACGAACTGGTCGGCCAGCGCGGCCAGCACCTCGTCGTCGTCGAAGTCGCGCAGCAGCGGCAGTTCCCGCAGTTCCTGCGGGATCACCCGGGTCTGCGCGCCCACCCGGGTGAACGTCACCCGACCGTCGCCGACGGTGTAGCTGAGCCGCCGGTTCACCCGGTAGGTGCCGCCGGACGCCTCGACCCAGGGCAGCAGGCGCAGCAGCCACCTCGACGAGATGTTCTGCATCTGGGGTTCGGACTTGGTGGTCGTCGCGAGGTTCCGCGCGGCGGCCGTGTCCAGGCTCTGCCGCGGTCGGTCGCCGTTCACGTCCAGGTCCGCGGACTCCGTGACAGTCACTGCCAGAACCACCTGTCGTCGTCGATGGGATCGGGGGAGCGGAGCGTCAGGTCCGGTAGCGCGGGTTGGTGGAGTGCCATTCGAACCCGCCCCCCATCCACGCCCGGACGCCGCGCAGGAACTGCTGCAGTTCCGGCGACGGCAGGGCCTGCAGCTCCCGGTGGCCCGCCTCGAAGTCGCGGACGACGTCGTTGTGCAGGCCGACGGTGACGGCGGTGGCCTCCTCGACCGAGCAGTTCCGGTCGGCCACGACCTGCAGGACCATGTTGCAGACCGGGGTCTCGTCGGCCGCGTCCTTCGCCACCGAGTGCAGGTCGTTGACCAGCACCGAGGCGGTCCCGGCCTGCATGAGCAGGCGGCGCACGCGCGGGTCGTAGTACAGGTTCGCGGTGAGCTCGTAGCCGCCGACGGCGTCGACCACGGTCATCGACGTGTAGAAGCTGTCGTGCTGCCGGGCGGCGAGGTACTCCCACGCGGGCGGGTACTTGCCCGTGTGCCGCCACGCCGCGTAGGAGTTCCAGCTCACGAACATCGCGAACGTGGCGTAGCAGGCTCGTTGGACCTGCGCCGGCGTGCCTCGTCGGGCGAGGTGGCCGATCGCGGAGTTCAGGGCCACCAGCACCGGGTCGCCGCGCAGCGCCTCGTCCAGCTCGGCGGAGAACTCGCCGGCCGGCGCCACCGGGTCCATGGCCGACATCACCAGCGCGAGCCGCGGCGGCAGGTCCACCGGCACGGCGCCCATCCCGCTGTCGTCGGCGTAGAGGTCGTCGGCCGCCCACCAGGCGGCGTTGAGCCGTGCCGCGATCAGCAGGCGCTCGGGGTCGTCGGTGTCGGTGTGGGTGAGCATGGCCAGCCGCCCGAAGCCCGCCTTGCGCAGCGGTTCGAGGTCGTCCTCGGCGAACCCGCACTCCCTGGCCCAGGCGACGAGCCGGTCGTCGACCTCCGCCCCGAGCGGCTCGTCGACCCGTTCCACCACGGGGACGTAGAGGGGCGGCGCCGTGCCGTCGCCCCACGGCCGTTCGGCGTAGGCGGGGTGGTGGCCGAAGAGCTCGGCGAGGCGAGCGGCGGAGGTGCCCAGCCCGGACGGCCCGGCGAGCCGGGACGCCCCCGCCACCACGTCGTCGAGCATCGCGCCCACCCGCTCAGACACGGTCGGCCGCGATGAGCAGGTAGTGGAAGCTGCCCTCGCGATAAGCGGTCAGGAACGCCTCCTCGATCCCGGTCGCCACCGAGGACTTCTCGCGCAACTCCCAGTACGGGATCGTCGCCGCGGTCAGGTCGATCACGTTGATCGGGACGAAATCGTTGGCCGCCAGCGCCTTGAAGTACTCGCTGCGCGGGTGGATGTTGCAGATGTAGTGCTGGTCGATCTGGCTCACCGCGCGCGAACGGCCGCCGGTGACGTCGTTGTAGCACCCGGTGATGGTGACGTAGCGACCGCCCGGCGCGAGTTGGCGCGCGTGTTCGGCGAACAGTTCGTGCAGATCGACGTACATGGTGCTCTCGTTGTTCCAGATGCCTTTCATCGAGCCCGTTTCGAAGCGGGTGTCGAGCATGTTGCGCAGGTGGTACCTCACCTTGTCGGCGACGCCCCGCTTGCGGGCCTGCGCGTTGGCGAACTCGACCTGCTTCTCCGAGATGGACACGCCGTCGACCCGGCAGCCGAAGCGCTGGTTGGCCATGATGCTGGTGCCGCCCCGGCCGCAGCCCGCGTCGAGCAGCCGGTCGTCGGGCCCGATGTCGCCCAGGTTGTCGAGCAGCACGTCGGCCTGCGCGGTCTCGAGCCGGTGCATCTCGGCGATCACGGCCTCGTCGCGCCGCTCGGCGGGCACCTCCAGCACGGCGGGGTCGTAGTCGCCGATGCCGTAGTGGTGGTGGTAGAGGCCGTCGACCTCACCCAGGCGCAGGTTGACCGGATTCTTTTCGTTGTTCCAGTACGTGGCGATCGAGCGCTGGTAATCGGTGCGCAGCACCGGTCGGCCCTCGGTGTCCTGGAATGTCGCCATTGAATGAGCTCCCCACGTCGTTTGCCGCGACCCACGCCTGTTTTGGTCTTCGGCGAAACTAACACCGTGCTCCGGACGGGCGCAGTCACCCATTTGAGTGGCACGGTCGACAGGGGAAAAGAGAATCCACCTAGACTACTTCTCTCACTCAATGCGGCATTTTTCACCCGCACCGGTGATGGAAAGAACACGCCGAGTGGGTGTTCCGGCGCGCGACTACTCCGTCCAGGGCTGCGGGAGGAGGACCACCTTGCCGGTGACGGTGCCGGACTCGGCCAGGCGCACGGCGTCCGCGACCCGCTCCAGCGGCACGCGGGCGGCGATCGTGGGCGTCAGGGAGCCGTCGGCGAGCAGGCCGAACACCGTGCCGAGGTCGCGGGCCAGCCGGGCGCGGAACTTCGCGGCGTTGCGCTTGCCCGCCCACACGTTGAAGAACGTGGCGCGGCGCCCGTTGGGCAGCGCGTTCCACCACAGGAGGCGCACGACCAGCTTCAACACCGGCAGCATGGCCGAGCCGGGCTCGTCCTTCGTCGACGCGCTGCCGTACGCGACGAGCGCGCCCCGCCGGGCGAGCAGGCGGTAGGAGTCGACCAGGCCGGGGCCGCCGACGTGGTCGAACACCGCGTCCACGCCGTCCGGGGCCAACTCGCGGACCTTGCCCGGCACGTCGGCGTCGCGGTAGTCGACCGGGATCGCGCCCAGCGCCCGGACCGCGTCGTGGTGCCGCGCCGAAGCGGTGCCGATCACCCGCGCGCCGGCGAGCACGGCCAGTTGCACGAGCAACGACCCGACGCCGCCGTTCGCGCCCAGCACCAGCACGGTCTGGCCGGCCCGGACCTTGGCGAAGCCGTGCGCCATCTGCCACGCGGTCACCCCGTTGACGACCAGCGCCGCCGCCTCGGCCGCGTCCACGCCCGCCGGCACCGGCACCAGGTCGGCCGCCTCCACCAGGGCGTGGCTGGTCCAGCCGCCGGTCTTGGTCAGCGCCGCGAACCGCCCGCCGACCAGGCCCGGGTCCACGCCGGCGCCGACCGACGCGACCGTGCCGACCAGGTCGTAGCCGGGCACGAACGGGAACGGGGGCTGGTCGAAGTACTTGCCCTTGCGCATCTGCTTCTCGGCGAAGGAGACCCCGGACGCCTCGACCCGCACCAACGCCTGCCCCGGACCGGGGGTCGGGCGCTCGCGGTGGTGCAGCTCGAGGCCCTCGGGCTCGACCACGCCCGGCAGCACGACTTCCAGGACCTGCTCGGCGGACTGCTTGCTCATCGCTTCCTCCAGAGTCTGTGAGTGGTCAGTCACTCATGACTGAGTCAACGCGGCCGACAGGGGTCATGTCAAGGCGAATCAGGGAAAGAGTGGTTGGTCACTCACACTCGTTACGACGGGTACGCGTGTGCCTCGGTGGCCTTCACGGCGGCCCACAGCTCGTCACCGGGCCGGAGCCGGAGGTCCGCGACGGTCGCGGTGGTGACGTCGGCCAGCACGGGCGGCACGCCGTCCAGTCGCACGCGCGTGGTGTGGGCGTGCTGCTCGATCCCGGCCACGGTGACGCGCCACGCGTTGCGCGGGCTGCCGACCGGGCGCTCCGGGTGCAGGCCGACCGCGGTCGGGGGGAACACCACGTGCACCGGTCCGGTCACCGGCGTCGCCACGGTGAGCGTGCCGCCGGCGTCCAACGACACGGTCGTGCCGTGGGCCGTGCCGCGGTACAGGTTGAGGCCGACCAGGTCGGCGACGTAGTCCGTGCGCGGGCGGCGGGCCACGTCGGCCGGCGTTCCCTCCTGCACGACCTCGCCGTGCTCCAGCACCACCAGCCGGTCGGCGAGCACCATCGCGTCCAGCGGGTCGTGCGTGACGAGCAGCGTGTGGCCGGGGTAGTCGCGCAGGTGCCTGCCGAGCTCCGCGCGCACGTGCAGCCGGGTCGCCGCGTCCAGCGCGGCCAGCGGCTCGTCCAGCAGCAGCAGGTCCGGGCCGGTGGCCAGGGCGCGGGCCAGCGCGACGCGCTGCGCCTGCCCGCCGGACAGCGCGCGCGGCTTGGCCTTCGCGTGCGCGGCCAGCCCGACGCGGTCCAGCCACCGGGCCGCCTCCGCCCGCGCCGCCGCACGGCCCGCGCCCCGGGCCCGCAGCCCGAAGGCGACGTTCTCCAACGCCGACAGGTGCGCGAACAGCAGGTAGTCCTGGAACACCACGCCGATCGGACGCCGTTCGGCGGGCCGGAACACGGCCGGCGGCACGTCCCACGCCTGCCCGCCGAGCCGGATGTGCCCGCCGCTCAACGGGAGCAGCCCCGCCAGGGCGCGCAGCGCGGTGCTCTTGCCCGCGCCGTTCGGGCCGAGCAGGGCGACCACCTCGCCCGGCTCCACCACCAGTTCCGCGGCGAGCCGGAACGCGCCGCGGGTCACCCTCAGGTCGGCGTGCAGCGTCATGACGGCCCGCTGACCCACCGGTCGCGCAGCGCGGCCAGCACGCCCACGGACACCATCAGCAGCACCACGCTCAACACGATCGCCGCGTCCGGATCGGTCTCCAGGGCCAGGTACACGGCCAGCGGCATGGTGGTCGTCTCGCCCGGGAAGTTGCCCGCGAACGTGATGGTGGCCCCGAACTCGCCCAACGCCCGCGCCCAGCACAGCACCGTGCCCGCGACCACGCCCGGCAGGATCGACGGCAACGTGACCCGCCGGAACGCCAGCCAGCGCGACGCGCCCAGCGTCGCGGCGGCCTCCTCGTAACGCGGATCGGCCGCCCGCAGCGCGCCCTCCACCGAGATGACCAGGAACGGCATCGCCACGAACGCCTCCGCCAGCACCACCCCGGCGGTGGTGAACGGCAGCGAGACGCCGAACCACGCGTCGAGGTGCTGCCCGACGAGCCCGCGCCGGCCGAGCACGAACAGCAACGCCACCCCGCCCACCACGGGCGGCAGCACCAGCGGCACCGTCACCAGCGCCCGCAGCACGCCCCGCCCCGGCACGTCGCCGCGCGCCAGCAGCCACGCCAGCGGCACGCCCAGCACCAGGCACACCACCGTCGCCAGGCTCGCGCACACCAACGACAGCCGCAGCGCCTCGCCGACCGACGCGCTGAACAGCCTCGACGGCAGCGTGCGCCACGGCGCGCGGATCAGCAGGCCCACCAACGGGACGAGCAGGAACGCGAGCCCGACCACGGCCGGCAGCGCCAGCGCCACCGGCAGCCGGCCCCGGGTCCGACGACGGGTCGACCTCACGGCGCGTCGAACCCGGCCCCGGCGAGCACCGCCCGACCCCGGTCGGACCGCACGTGAGCCACGAACGCCCGCGCGCCGGCGGCGTTGCGGGCCTTGGCCAACGGCGCGATCGGGTAGTCGTTGACCGTCCGGTCGGCTTCCGGGAACCCGATGCCCTCGACCTCGCCGGCCGCCGACGCCACGTCCGTCCGGTACACCAGCGCCGCGTCCACCTCGCCGAGCCGCACCTTGGTCAGCACCGCTTTCACGTCCTGCTCCACGGTGTCCGGCCGCGCCACCACCCCGGCGGCCTCGAACGCCCGCTTCGCCGCCGCGCCGCACGGCACCTCCTGCGCGCACAACGCGATCTTGGCCGCGTCGTCCGCGAAGCCCGCCAGGCCGGTGATCCCCGCCGGGTTGCCCGCGGGCACCGCGATCGCCAACCGGTTGCGCGCGAACGTGACCGGCTCGGCGGCCGTCCCGCCCGCGTCGACCACCTGCGCCATGTTCGCGGCCGCGGCCGAGGCGAACACGTCCGCCGGCGCGCCCTGCCCGATCTGCCGCGCGAGCGCCGAGCTGCCGCCGAAGTTGAACATGACGTCCACGCCGGGGTTGGCCGCCTCGAAGTCCTCGCCCAGCCGGGTGAACGCCTCGGTCAACGACGCCGCCGCGAACACCGTGATCCGGTCCTCCGCGGTGGTTCCCGACGCGCCGCAACCCGCCAGCACCACCAGCAGCGCCACCAGCGCCGGCGCGCGCATCACGCCTCCGGGATCTCGACGACGACGTGCGTGGACTTGATCGACGCGACCGCCACGGCGCCCACCTCGAGGCCGAGCTCGTCGGCCGAGTCGCGGCTCATCAACGACACCACCCGGAACGGCCCGGCCTGCAGCTCGACCTGCGCCATGACCCCGTCCTTGACCACGCGCGTGACGATCCCGCGCATCCGGTTGCGCGCCGACGCGGCCACCGTCACGCCCGGCTCCGGCGCCTCGGCCAGGCGTTGGGCCAACTCGGCCAGCTCGCGACCGTCGACACCCTTGCGCCCGCTGTCCAGCTGCACCTCGGCCAGGCGGCCCTGGTCGATCCACCGGCGCACGGTGTCGTCGCTCACCCCGAGCAGGGCGGCGGCGTCACTGATCCGCAGATTCGGCACATCCAGCAGTGTAACTCCGCACCTGCGGAAGTTTGTGATCTTCGTTTCACCCCCGACCCGCCGGGTACGCCACCCGAACCCTGATCGGAGGACCGCCATGACGACCTCGAACGACCGCGTCGGCGCCCGCCGCAGTCCCGTCCAGGCGCTCGCGCTGACCGGCGGAGCGGTGTTCCTGCTGGTGGGGGTGCTGGGGTTCGTGCCGGGCGCGACGGTCGCCCTCGACGGCATCCGCTTCGCCGGACCGGCCTCCGAGGCCCTGCTGTTCGGCGTGTTCCAGGTCTCGGTGCTGCACAACGCCCTGCACCTGCTGTTCGGCGTGGCCGGGATCCTGGCGGCGTCCTCACGGGGCGCGTCACGCCTGTTCCTGGTCGCCGGCGGGTTCATCTACCTGGTGCTGTGGGCCTACGGCTCGGTGGTGCACTCGATCGACCACGACGGCGGCGCGGCGAACTTCGCCCCGGTCAACCCGGCCGACAACCTGCTGCACCTCGGGCTCGGAGCCGGCATGATCATCTCGGCCGTGCTCGCCACGGTCGCCGAACGCGCCCGAGGCCGGTACCCCGGCCGCGAACAACGCGGTGCGTGACCGCCCGGCTGAAGGCCGCGCGGACCACGTCGCGTAAGTTCACCCGGGGAGGCGCTTGACTGGGAGGGCGTAGATGGCGAGTTCCGGAGGACAACGGCATTTCGGGCGAGTGGACCCGTTCTGCCTGTTCATGGTCCTGCCGCTGGTGCTGATCGCGGGCATCCTGATCTGGGGTGGCCTGGCTTGGGTCGGCGTCGTCGTCATCGTCTGCGGAGCCCTCGTGGTGCTCATCGACTCGTGGACCAACCGCCCGCTCCCGTTCGACGTGCCCGAGGACGACGACTACGACTACGACCCGCCGGCACCCGGCCGGCGCGCGTACTAGGCCCGCGGGAACGTCTCGGCGAGGGCGTCGTCCACCGAACCCGGCCGGATCGGCGTGACGAACAGCTCGCGCAGCAGCAGCGAGGCCGCGCGCGCCGGGTCCAACCCCGACTGCCTGCCCGTCAGCCGCTGCACGAGCCCGGTCAACCGCAACGCCACCCGCACCACCGCGCCCGGCAGGCGGCGCACCTCGCGCGGATGACCGGCGGCGGCCGCGATGCGACCGATCATGTCCGGCCACGTCAGGTTCTCGGCCGCCACGGGGATGTCCTCACCGGACGCCCGCTCCAGCGCGTCGACGGCGACCTCGGCCACCTGCGCGACCGTCGTGGCGGCGCTGCCACCGGGCGGCGCGAGCAGCGGGGACCGTGACCGGACCCACTTGTCCAACGGGCCCGACCAGTTCGGCAGCCGGTCACCGGCCCGGCCGAACACGAACGGCAGCTCCAGCACCGCCACCGGCAGGTCCGGCCCCGCCGCCGCACGGCCCGCCCGTGCCTGCTCGACCCGGCTGCGGACGTACGGGTGGCGTTCGGCCAGCTCCCACTCCGGGTGCAGCCGGTGGAAGTGCGTGTAGTACGACCCGAGCACCACGGCTCGGCTCAGCCCTTCCTCGCGCGCGGCGGTGAGCAGCCGCACGACCGGCGCCACGTTGCCCCGGTGGAACACCGGGTAAGCGGGCCGGCGCGGCACCTCCCGGTCGTCCGCGCCGGCCGCGAACACCACGCCGTCGTGCCCCGCGAGCAACGCCCGGAACTCCGCCTCCGCGGCCGTCGTCGCGTCGAGGGCGTGGTCGACGCCGTCGCGCGCGGTCCGCGCCACGGACGTCACCTCGTGCCCCCGTGCCCGCAACCGTCCGACGACGTGCTGCCCGACCAACCCGCTCGCACCCACCACCAGGACCTTCACGGACCGATCATGCCCGTCCCGTCACGCGTAGGTGTAGCTGCCCCGGTGGTCCAGGGTCGAGTACACGGTGACGCCGAAGGGCTCCAACGTCTCCTCGACGTCGACCACGTTCGCCACGCCACCACCGGGCCGGTACCGGTCGGCGCCGAAGCCCCAGCGCTCCTGCCAGCGGGACCAGAGCCGGTCGATGTGGCAGTGGTGCAGGAAGAACACCGGGTCGTTCGGCGAGTCGACCTGCGCCATGTGGCCGCCGACCCAGACGTGGACGCGGTTGTGCAGGTTCGGCGACAGGCCGCCCTCCGCGCGGTTGCGCATGCCGCTGCTCGACGAGGAGTTCCACGGCGACACGTCGTAGGTCGACACGCCCATGACGGTGTCGACGTCGGAGGTCGTGGGCAGCGAGCCGCGCAGCGCCATCGCCCGCCGCAACGACGTCGAGGACGTGGCGCTGACGTTGATCCGCCACCTCGTGGAGCCGGCGAACGGGCCGCTGAGCACGGCGCCGTTGCCGCCGGAGCCGTTGCCGCCCATG
This sequence comes from Actinosynnema sp. NPDC002837, assembly GCF_040295345.1. Taxonomy (NCBI): domain Bacteria; kingdom Bacillati; phylum Actinomycetota; class Actinomycetes; order Pseudonocardiales; family Pseudonocardiaceae; genus Actinosynnema; species Actinosynnema sp. NPDC002837. The sequence continues at coordinate 116,535 of NZ_JBEOVG010000015.1, read as the reverse complement.
AAGTCGGAGGTGAAGGGCGCGCCGGTGGTGGAGCGGTTGGCCGTCCAGTTCCAGTACGGCAGGTCCACCGCCGGGTTGATCGCCTTGAGGCCGTTCTCCAGCTCCAGCAGGAACCGCCGGTGCCACGGCAGGAACGACGACGACATGTGCGCGTAGTTGTGGCTGTTGACGGCGTTGAAGTACGTCATGTGGGTGCGCACGAACCAGTCGTAGTTGCGGCCGCCGGCCTGCGCCTTCAGCGCCTTCACGGCGGCGACGAAGTCGGCCTTCTCGGTGGCCGTCAGCGCGGCCGCGCTCTTGCGGGTGCCCATGGCTTCGTTCCTTTCGCGGGCGGTCGGGCGCCGATCACTTGTGCGGGTGGTCGGCGTCGTGGGTCAGCTCCTGGTCTCCGAGCTGGTCCACGGCGAGCTTCGCCAGCTTCTTGAGGCCGTCCCGGTTGTCCCCCTCGTCCAGGGGGACGGGGTCGAAGTGGTTGAGCGTGCTGAGCACCGCGGTGTAGGTCGCGGTCGAGTCGGGCGCCACGGGCAGCTCGACCTGCATGACGCCGAGCTTCTTGCCGTTGATGTGGACCTTGTGCTTGCCGTTGGCCTTGTCGTGCTCGCCCTTGATCTTCTTGCCCTTGTAGGTCTCCTCGAAGTCACGGGGATCGGCGAGGGCCGCGACCCTGCTGGGACCGGCCGCGGCGCCGGAGGAGGCGAGGCCGGCGAAACCGGCCGCGGTGACGGCGATGAGAGCGGCGGTCGCGCCGTGCCGGAACACGTCTCGGCGGGAGATGTCGTTCATGGGAGTCCTTCGGCGGCGTCGGGTTCTTCGAGGCCCCCCAACGGTGTCGTGACTCCGACCGCGACCGACCGCACCTCTCCGCCGAGCGTGCGACCGCTCGTGCCGTCGAACAACGGCACTCACCCGTTCGTGTCAGGTGTGCACCTTTGTGGGTAGGGCCGAAGTACCCAGGGTGCGCGCCCGCGTGCACGGGCGGTGGATCAGGCGGCGCGCAACGTGAGCAACGAGATCTCGCTCGGTGCGAAGACGCGCAGCGGCGGACCCCAGAAACCGGCGCCCCGGCTCGTGTACAGCCGGGTGCGCTCGCCGTGGCGGCTCAACCCCGCCAGCACCGGCTGCTGGAGCCGCACCAGCAGGTGGAACGGCCAGATCTGCCCGCCGTGCGTGTGCCCGGACAGCTGGAGGTCGACGCCCGCCGCGACGGCCTTGGGGATCTCGCTGGGCTGGTGCGCCAGCAGCACCACCGGGTCGTCGGCGCGCGTGCCCGCGAGGGCGGCGTCGAGGTCCGCACCGTGCCCGGCCTCGCCCGAGTGCGCTCCGGTGATGTCGTCCACGCCCGCGAAGACCAGCCGGGCGTCGCCGCGGTCCAGCACCCGGTGCTGGTTGTGCAGGCTCGTCCAACCCAGCTCGGTCATGTGGTCCAGCCACGCCTGGGCGTTGCTGATGTACTCGTGGTTGCCCGATACGTAGAACCGGTGCGGTGCCCGGATGTCGCCCAGTGCGGCGGCCTGGCCGCGGCGTTGCTCCACCGTGCCGTCCGCGATGTCGCCGACGTGCACGACGACGTCCGGGTCGAGGGCGTTGACCGCCGCCACCGTGTCCGCGGACCACTTCGTGCGGTCGATCGCGCCGTAATGGGTGTCCGCGAGCACCGCGACGGTGAGCCCGTCGAACGCCGCGTCCAGCCGGGGGAGCGGCACGTCGGTCCGCTTCACCCGCGGCACGCGGCGCGCCTCGCGGAGGCCGTACCCGACCAGCGCCAGGCCGACGACGAGCAGGGTGACCGCGACGAACCGCGCCCGGAACGGGTTCTCCACGCCCGCCACCGCCAGCACGATCCGCAGCACGTGCGTGATCAGGGTCCAGGCGAAGAACACCCACGCCACGCCCAGCACCAGGTGCGCGACCCGGGACGCCCGGTCGGAGTGCCGGCGGCCGTGCGCGCGGACCAGCAGCAGCGGGAACGCCACCGACGTGACGACGAAGAACGCCGTGCCGAGGACCTGCACCGGCCACGGCCACCGCGCGCCCGGTGCGAGCAGGCCCGTCCAGGGCACCCAGAACAGCAGCGCGGTCACCGTGAGCAGCACCGCCGTGAAGATGACGCGGCGCCGCGCGGACGGGCGGGGCGGCGCGGTCGTCGTGCTCGACATCGGGTCTCCTCGGCGGCTTTACGAACCAGCGGGCTCTTATCGACGGTAGCCCGCCGTGCGGCCGGTGTCCAAGTTTGCCGCCGGGGTGGGCGGAAACCCTGGTCGCATGGCTGACGAGCGTGAACGCGAGGGTCACTCGCCGGAGGAGTTCCGGGTCGAGACGCCGGAGGAGGACGAGCGGCTGGCCGCCTCGCGGCGCCGGATCGACGAGGCCAAGGCGGTCGCCGCGGACCTCGCCAGGACCACGCCGGACCCCCTGCCCGACAGCGAGCCGCCGCACGGCTCCGTCCCCGGATCCTGATCTTCGCCGCGCCTCCGGGGCAGGTCCATAGTGGACTCACCCGAATGGCGGTTGAGAACGTGAACACCGGTATGGATAGTTCGATCTTCCGCGAGGGTGTTCAGCCGATCGCCGCTTGACTTGGGGGTAACCGGGCGTGGCTCGTCCAACCCGCTCCGTGGTGGACGACCCGCTTTCGTCACCCGGTCAGGCCGGGCTGCGCCGGGTCCGGTTGCTCACCGGGGCCTACGCCTGGCTCAGCTCCATCGCGTTCGCGGTCCAGCTGGTGGTCATCGGGGCCGGGCCCGGCCGCTTCGTGCTGGCCGCGCTGGTGCCGCTGGTGCTCGTGTCGTGGCTGCCGCGACCGAACCGGGACAGCTGGCTGATCGCGCTGGTGGAGTGCGCGGTCGTGCACGGCGCGATGTTCGTGCTGCCCACGCCGCAGCCCGCGCTCGGCTTCGTCTTCGCCGTGACGGTGCAGCGCGCGCTGCGCGGCGCCGACCACGAGCGTTTCCCCCTCCGGGCGATGCCTGCCCTGTTGGGGTTCCTGACCGGGTTCACGGTGTGGCTCTCGGTCACCCCCGTCGCGGTGACGGGGCCGATGGTCGCCTCCGTCGTGATGCCGTTGGTGGGCCTGGCGGTCGTGGCGACGGCGTTGCACGAGACGGCGCGCTCGGCGCGGCTCGTGCGGGACGCGCACCGCACCGTCGAGGCCGTCGTGCGGGCCAGCCCGGTCGGGCTGGTGCTGGTCGACGCCGACGGCGCGCCGCGGCTGCACAACGACCGGGCCCGTGAGCTGCTGGCCTGGTCCGGGGCGAGCCCGGGGCGGGTGCCGTGCCCGCACGGTCCGGACATCACCGACTGCGAGCGCGGCTGCCGCTCGGCCGACGACGCGGTGGAGGTCCGCGTGACCCGGGCGGACGGTTCGACCGGCGTGCTCGCGGTGCAGGCGGTGCCGGTCGACGACGTCTCCGAGCGGCACACCCTGGTCACCGCGCTGGACGTGAGCAAGCGCCGTGAGCTGGAGGACCAGTTGCGCACCCGGGCCGAGCGGGACGAGCTGACCGGGCTCGCCGGGCGCACGCACTTCCTGCACCTGGTGGACCAGGCGCTGCCGGCCGGCGAGGCGGTGGGCCTGCTGGTGATCGACCTCGACGGGTTCAAGGAGGTCAACGACGCCGAGGGGCACGAGGCGGGCGACTGGTACCTGGTGTCGGCGGCCGAGCGGATCGGCCGGGCCGTCGGGCCCGTGGCCACCGCCGCGCGGCTCGGCGGCGACGAGTTCGCCGTCCTCGCGCCCGGTCACGACGTGCGTGACGCGGCACGGCTGGCCACCCGGATCCTGTCGGAGCTGGCGCGGCCGTTGACCGGGCTGGGGCACGACACCGTGATCCGGGCCAGCGTCGGCATCGCGGTGTCGTCACCGGGGGTGGGTACGGCGGACCTGCTGCGTGACGCGGACACCGCGATGTACGTGGCCAAGCGCGAGGGAGGCGGGCGGATCCGGCTGTTCCGGCCGGAGATGGGCGAGCGGGTGCTGGCCCGGCAGCGCGACAAGGCCGACCTGCGCACGGCCGTGTCCGACGGGCAGCTGGTGCTGCACTACCAGCCGATCGTGGACCTGGCGACGTCGCAGGCGGCGGGCGCGGAGGCGTTGGTGCGGTGGCAGCGGCCGGGGCACGGGCTGCTCGGGCCCGGCGAGTTCATCGGGCTGGCGGAGGAGACCGGCCTGATCGTGCCGCTGGGCAACAAGGTGCTGGCCGGCGCGTGCGAGCAGGCGATGCGGTGGCGCGAGCAGGGGCGTGCGCTCGGGGTGACGGTGAACGTGTCGACCAGGCAGCTGTCCGCGCCCGCGTTCCTGCCGTCGTTGGACCGGGTGCTCAAGACCACCGGGCTCCCGCCGGAGCGGCTGACGATCGAGGTGACCGAGTCGGTGTGGGCCGACGGCGCGGCGATGCGCGGGCTGATGGAGGTGCGGGAGACCGGGGTGCGGGTGGCGCTGGACGACTTCGGCACCGGCTACTCGTCGCTGAGCTACCTGCAGCGCTACCCGTTCGACGTGGTGAAGATCGACCGGTCGTTCACCAACGCCCTCTCCGAAACCGGGCGCACCGCAGGCGTCGTGCGCTGCATCATCGACCTGGCGGAGGTCCTGGGCGCCCACACCGTGGCCGAGGGCATCGAAACGCAGGCCCAGGCGGACTGGCTCCGCAACGCCGGCTGCGCCTACGCCCAGGGCTACCTCTTCGGCCGCCCCGACCTGGCCGAGAACTGGGACACCCAGCCCTCCGTCCCCCACTGACCCGCGTGCCGAACCTTCAGGCCCCTGGGTTCAACGCCCGGGTTTCCGGGTTGAACCGCCGGCGGGTACCCGAACGTAGGACTCAGTGGGCCTGAGGGTTCGACACGCGGGGCCTGGACGTTCGACACGCGCGAGTCAGGGGAGGTCGGCGAGGGTGTTCCAGAACATCAGCTCGTAGGAGTGCAGGAGGCGGGCGGCCGGCATCGCGGCGGCGGGGGACCAGCCGGTGTCCAGGACGCCGTCCAACGCGCGCAGGCCGAGGGCGTCCAGCTCCGGCGCGGGTTCGGCGAAGAAGTCGAAGAACGCGCAGCCCGCGTCGTCGAAACCGTAGTGCTCGCGCAGCGCGGCGGCGATCGTCGCGCAATAGCCGCCCCATTCCGCGAAGTTCGCCAGAATCGCGAGGAGCGCGTCGTGCGGATTGCCGTCCAACGCCAGCCTGGCCACGAACGACGGATATGCCTGACATCCCGGCAACGGTCGGTACGCGGCCACGTCATCCGAGGTCAGGCCGCACGCGGCGGCGAAATCGGCCAGTTTGGCCAACGCCAGCCCCTCGCCTCCGGCGACCGTCGCGAAGAACTCGCGCTGCGCCGGCACGGGAGACTGCGCGGCCAACGTGAGGAACGCTCGCCAGTCGCTCTGCACGATGCGGTGCTCTTCGGCCGCCAACGCCTGCAACGTGGCGAGCGGCGCCTCGCCGGACGCGATCAGCGGCACCAGCCGGTTCGTCCCGCCCTCGCCCTTCAGTTCCTCCCGCACCCGCTCCAACAGGTCTTTCGCGTCCTTCGCCATCGTTCCCCCTCGTCCCGGCACCGCCCGTCACCGGAGACGGCGGCATGACCAATAGGCACTCTATAGAGCCTCCCGGCGTCGCGCGGATGGGCATGCGCGTCGGTTCTGTGGATGAAGAGTCGGCAACAGGGATTGACGCGGACTCCCCTTTACCGGTCTCATGTCCCCGCCTTGTCGAACGTCAGCGTTGCCTCAGTGGGGAGTGCCGGGATTGCGCGTCGCCGGAGAACCGTCGGTCGAAAACGGCGAAATCCCGATCGGTAAACAGCATCAGCTGTGGATGGGTTACCTGGCTTTCGGCCTGTTATCGGTCGGGGTCTACTACGCGCTGCCGATCTTCGTCGGCACGATTCCGCTGCGGGTGGTCGTCTACTGCGCGGTGAGCACGTCCGCCGCCTTCGCCGTGTGGTGGGGCGTGCGGCGCAACCGGCCCGAACCCCGCGCGCCGTGGATCGTGCTCGGCCTGAGCCAACTCGTGTACGCCCTGGCCGACACCACGTTCTACATCGCGCACTACGTGCTCAACGACGCGAGCTACCCGTCCATCGCGGACGCGTTCTACCTGGGCCACTACCCGCTCGTCGTGGTCGGCCTGCTCATGCTGATCCGGCAGCGCCGCGCCGACCGCGACCTGCCCAGCCTCCTCGACGCGGTCTCCCTCACGGTCGTCGCGGGCCTGCTGTCGTGGGTCTTCGTGATCGGCCCGCAGACCCGGCTCGGCACGCCGCTGCTGGTCGAGATGGTGTCGCTGGCCTACCCGCTGATGGACCTGGTGCTGCTGCTGGTCTCGCTGCGGCTGCTGTTCGGCGGCGGGCGGCGTGACGCGTCCTTCGTGCTGCTGGTCCTGTGGCTGGCCGCGATCCTCACGGCCGACACCGTGTACGTGTTGCAGCGCCTTGACCTCAGCTACGCGGCGGGCAACTTCCTGGACGCGATCTGGCTGACGGGCAACCTGGCCCTCGGCGCGTGCGCCCTGCACCCGTCGATGGGGCGGATGGCGCAGGCCGTCGACGTGCCCGCGCTGCGGCTGAGCTGGCCGCGGCTGGCGATCCTGTCCGGCGGCGCGTTGATCGGACCGGCGTTGTTGCTGGTGCAGAACGCCCAGGGCGTGCGCCGGGACGTGCCGGTGATCGCGGCGGGCTGCGCGGTGCTGTTCGCGCTGACCGCCACCCGCCTCGCGGGCCTCGCGGTCGACCAGCGCAGCCTCGCCATCACCGACAGCCTCACCCGGTTGCGCAGCCGTCGCTACTTCGAGGCGCGCCTGGCCGACGACCTGGCACGGGCCAGGCGCACCGGGCTACCGCTCGGCGTGGTGATCCTCGACGTCGACCGGTTCAAGTCGATCAACGACCGGTTCGGGCACCCGGCGGGTGACCGGGTGCTGGTCGAGGTGGCCAACCGGCTGCGCGCGATCGCCGGGCCGGGCCGGGTGCTCGCCCGGTACGGCGGCGAGGAGTTCGCGCTGATCGCGACCGGTGTGGACGCCGAGAACCTGAGCCGCCTCGCGGAACGGTTGCGGCACGGGGTCTCCCACCATCCGATCGCCGTGAGCGGTCGTAGATCGGTGACGGTTACGCTCTCCGCCGGCACCGCCGCGTTCGCGCCGCACTACGGCACCGCGTCCGCGTTGGTGTCGGCGGCTGACCGCGCGTTGTACCTGGCCAAGGATCTCGGTCGGGACCGGGCGGTCGCCGGTGGCACATCGCTCACCGAGCACCGGGAGGACGTCGCGGTGGACTACCTGAACCAGGTCGCGGACCTGGTCGACCTGCGCGTGGCCAGTCCCGGGCGCAGCCTGGCCATCGCCGAGTGGGCGCGCACCGTCGCCGAGCACCTGAAGCGGGACCACGCCGAGGTCCACAACGCGCACCGCGCGGGACGGCTGCTCGACGTCGGCATGATCGTGCTGCCCGACGACCTGCTCACCGAGTCCGGCCCGCTCACCGACCAGCAGTGGCACCTGCTGCACGAACACCCCGACAGCGGCGCGCGCATGGTCGGCGTGCTGCCCGACCACGGCGAGGTGGCCGAGGTCATCCGCCAGCACCACGAGCGGTGGGACGGCGCCGGCTACCCCAACGGCCTGGCCCGCGACGGCATCCGGGTCGAGGCGCGGATCCTGTCGGTGTGCGACGCGTGGGCGGCGATGCGCGCCGACCGGCCGCACCGGCGTGCGTTGACCCACGAGCAGGCCGTGCGCGAGCTGCGCTCCGGCCGCGGCGCGCGGTTCGACCCGGACCTGGTCGACGTGTTCCTGGCGTTGCTGGAGAAGGGCGTGGTCGGCGACCTGTCCGCCGGACCCGGCTCGGCGGTGCCGCGGGAGGACAGCCGCCTATCCTGACGCCATGTCGCGCCGGGCCCTGATCACGATGTCGACGGACGAGGTGCGCGCGTTCCTGGAGGAGCAGCGCGTCGTCACGGTGGCCACGATCGGCCCGAACGGCAGGCCGCACCTCGTGCCGCTGTGGTTCGTGGTGGAGGACGGCGAACTGGTCGGCTGGACCTACCGGTCGTCGCAGAAGGTGGCGAACCTGCGCCGCAAGCCGGAGGCGACGTTGCAGCTGGAGGCGGGGGAGACCTACGACCAGCTGCGCGGCGTGGCCATGGAGTGCGACGCCCGGCTGGTCGAGGAGCGGGCCGAGGTGGCCCGCATCGGCGTGGCGGTGGCGGCGCGCTACACCGGGCACAGCGGGCCGGAACTGGACGCGTTCGTGACCGCCCAGGCGGTGAAACGGGTCGGGCTGCGGTTCGCGCCCACCTCGGTCGTCTCCTGGGACCACCGCAAGCTCAGCGGCACCTACTGACCGCCGGGAAGACCGCCGAGCGGCCCCGCAAACGAACGCAAATTTCCGCAAGCGCCGTGCAAGCGGCCATTGCGGCCTGCCCGTAGACGCGGTAGTCAACTTTTTGCGTCTTTCAGTAGACATCTTGCGGTCACCTGATCGTCCTGCTTATGGTGTGCGCCACGCCACACCTTGTGACTTCCCTGCCCGCAGCTCGAGGTCCCGTCCAACGAAGGGCTGAACCCATGCGAGTCAACCCCACCCTCCGACGCCCAGTGGCGCTCGGCGCGGCGGCGGTGGCCACGTCCCTGCTCGCCGCGCTGACCATCGCCGCCGCGCCGGGCGAGGTCGCCGCCCAGGTCGCCGCGGCGGCCACGTCGCCGTTCGGGATCCCCGGCCGGGGCGCCGACGTGCCGTTCGTCGAGCACGAGGCCGAAACCGCCGCCACGAACGGCACGAAGATCGGGCCCGGCCGACGCCAGGGCACGCTGGAGGGCGAGGCGTCCGGCCGCCGTGCCGTGACCCTGTCCGGCCAGGGCAAGTTCGTCGAGTTCACCCTCACCGAGCCCGCGAACTCGATCGACCTGCGGTACAGCGTCCCGGACGGCAACGGCGGCGCGGGCATCACCGCGCCCCTGTCGCTCTACCTCGACGGCACGAAGACCGGCAGCCTCACGCTGACCTCGAAGTACGCGTGGCGCTACGGCGGCTACCCCTACGCCAACGACCCGAACCAGGGCAAGCCGCACCACCTCTACGACTCCACCCGCGCCCTGTTCGGTCGCACGCTCGCCGCGGGCTCGAAGGTCAAGCTCCAGGTCGACGCGGGCGACACCGCGCCGTCCTACACGATCGACCTGGCCGACTTCGAGCTCGTCGCCCCCGCGGCCGCGCGACCCGCCAACTCGGTCTCCGTCACCGACCACGGCGCCACGCCGGACGACGGCACGAACGACAACGCCGCCTTCGACGCCGCGGTCACCGCCGCGAAGTCCTCCGGCCGCGAGGTGTGGATCCCGGCCGGGCGGTTCACCGTCACCAAGCACGTCACCGTCGACCAGGTCACCGTCCGCGGCGCGGGCCACTGGCACAGCGTGGTCGCCGGCGACCGGGTCGGCTTCTACGGCCTCGGCGAGCCGTCGAGCTGCGGCCAGGGCGGCACCTCCGGCGTGAGCACGCGCGTCGGCCTGCACGACTTCGCGATCATCGGCGAGGTCACCAACCGGGTCGACTGCGACCAGACCAACGCCATCGGCGGCGCGCTGGGCGGCGGCTCGGTGATCTCCGGCATGTTCCTGCAGCACACCAAGGTCGGCCTGTGGCTGGACGGCCCGTTCTCCGGCCTCACCATCCGCGACAACAAGGTCGTCGACCAGCTGGCCGACGGGATGAACCTGCACCGCGGCATCAGCGACGTGCTGATCGAGCACAACCTGTTCCGCAACATCAGCGACGACGGCATCGCGTTCTGGTCGGAGCACCAGGCCGATCACGGCAACACCATCCGGCGCAACACGGTGGTGGTGCCGATGAAGGCCAACGGCATCGCGATCTACGGCGGCCGGGACAACGTCGCCACCGAGAACGTCGTGGCCGACACCCAGGACCAGGGCGGCGGCATCCACGTCGGCAACCGCTTCTCGTCGGTGCCCCTGTCCGGCACGACCACCCTGTCGAAGAACACCACGCTGCGCGCCGGCGTGCTCGACTCGAACTGGCAGTTCGGTGTGGGCGCGCTGTGGTTCGACGCACGGGACGGCGCGATGAACGGCCGGATCGACGTCACCGACACCGACCTGATCGACAGCAACTACGAGGCCATCCAGTTCATCAGCGGCACGATCACGAACGTCCACTTCGACGGCGTGCGCATCAACGGCGCGGGCACGTTCGGCATCCAGCTCCAGTCGCCGGGCGCGGCGTCGTTCACCAACGTCACCGCGACCGGTCTCGGCCGGGCCGGCGTCTACAGCTGCCTCGGCGAGAACGGGTTCCAGCTCACCAAGGGCGCGGGCAACTCCGGCTGGGACGGCCCGTCGTACTGCGGCCCGTGGCCGGACCCGATCTACACCGATCCGACCAACCCGCCGACCAGCACCACGACCACCACGACCACGACGACCACGACGACCGTTCCGCCGGGCGGCAACCTGGCCAGGGGCAAGGCGGTCAGCGCCTCCACGGCGAACGGTGGCTTCCCGGCCGCGAACGCCGTGGACGGTGACGCGACCACGTACTGGGAGAGCGCGAACAACCAGTTCCCGCAGTCGCTGACCGTCGACCTCGGACGGTCGGAGAACGTCGGCCGCCTGGTGCTGAAGCTCCCGCCGCCCGCCGCGTGGGAAGCGCGCACGCAGACCCTGAGCGTCTCCGGCAGCACGGACGGCACGAACTACAGCCCGCTCACGGCCTCCGCCGGGTTCCGCTTCGACCCCGCCACCGGCAACCAGGTCACCATCCCGGTCTCCGGCGCGCACCGCCACCTGCGGCTGACGTTCACCGGCAACACCGCCTGGCCCGCCGCCCAGCTGGCCGAACTGGAGGCGTACGCGTCAACAACCACCACCACGACGACCACTTCACCGCCGCCGCAGGGCAACGTGGCGCGCGGCAAGCCGGTCCAGGCCTCGGCCAACGGCGGTTTCCCGGGCGGCAACGCGGTGGACGGTGACGCGAACACCTACTGGGAGAGCCCGAACAACGCGTTCCCGCAGACGTTCACCGTCGACCTGGGCAGCCGCATCGCGGTGAACCGGCTCGTGCTCAAGCTCCCGCCGGCCACCGCGTGGGCCGCGCGCACGCAGACGTTGTCCGTGTCCGGCAGCGCGGACGGCGCGACCTACGGCCAACTGGTGGCGTCGGCCGGGTTCCGGTTCGACCCCGCGTCCGGCAACCAGGTGAGCGTCCCGGTCTCCGGCGCGCACCGCTACCTGCGGCTGACGTTCACCGGCAACACGGGCTGGCCCGCCGCGCAGCTCGCCGAGTTCGAGGCGTACGCGGGCTGACGCCTCGACCGGGGGTGGTCCCACGGCAACGACGCCGGCGGGACCACCCCCGTGCCACCGCAGACGCCCCGGTTGCCGTTCCGCTCGCCCGTCCCGACCGGGTGCTGACCCGCGCGTGCCGCGCCGCCGGCTCACCCGTCGCGCCATGCCCGCTGACCGGCCACGACCTCCCGGAACAGCCGCTTGAACCCGTCGAACGCGTCCTCGCCGACGCGTTCGGCGTGGCGGCGCTCGATGGCGGCCACGATCGCGTCCGACCGGCTCATCTGGGCCAGCCCCCGCTCGGTGGGCACGACCAGCTTCGCGCGCCGGTCGTCCGGGTCCGGCTGCCGGGTGACGTACCCCAGCGCCTCCAACTCGTCGAGCACCTTGCCGACGACCTGCTTGTGCTGGCCGGACCGGCGGGCGAGGTCGGTGGCCCGGGTGCCCTCCTCGTCCAGGTAGGCGAGCACCGCGCCGTGCTGCGGGCGCAGGTCGGGGTAGCCGTCCCGGGCGAGGGTGTCGAACAGCTCCTCCTGCACGGCGAACAGCAGCCGGCCGGTGAGCACGCCCAGGTCGGGGTCGGTGTGCTTGCGCTCGCCTCGGCGCATGGACCCTCCTTTGGTCACCTGAGGTGATAGTCACCAATATTGACGATCACCGACTATGACTATATCGTCGTGGTCATGATCAAGCAGCAGGAGGGGGCCGTCGTGGACGGCCGCGTGAAGGTCGCGATCGTGTACTACTCGGCCACCGGCAACATCGCGCAGATCGCCCAGGAGATGGCCGAGACCGCGGAGAAGGCGGGCGCCGAGGTCCGGTTGCGCAAGGTCGCGGAGCTCGCGCCGCGGTCCGCGATCGACGCCAACCCCGAGTGGGCCGCCAACGACGCCGCGACCGCCGACCTGCAGGTCGCCGTCGCCGACGACCTGGTCTGGGCCGACGCGGTGATCGTGGGCACGCCGACCCGGTTCGGCAACGTCGCCTCGCAGCTCAAGCAGTTCCTCGACACGCTCGGCGGCGTGTGGCAGCGGGGTCTGCTGGCCGACAAGGTCTACAGCGGGTTCACGTCGACCGGCACGCTGCACGGCGGCCACGAGTCGACGCTGCTGGCGTTGGCCACCACGTTCCACCACTTCGGCGGCATCGTGGTCGCGCCCGGCTACACGCACCCGGACAAGTTCGCCGACGGCAACCCGTACGGCACCTCGCACCACGACGCGGGCGGCACGGCGGCCGTGGACGACACCGTCCGCGCGGCGGCACGGGTGCAGGCCGAGCGCGTGGTCCGCTTCGCCCGCGCGGTCGCGGCGGCGTGATGACCGTCCAGGGCGCCGTCGCGCCGGGCTACGAGGGCGTGCGCGAGGAATTCGCGGCGGTGGTGGCCGCCGAGCCCGGTCTCGGCGCACAGCTGGCCGTCTACCGGGGCGGAGAGCTGGTGGTCGACCTCTGGGCGGGGTTGGCGGAGGACGCGTTGCTCGCGCTGTACTCCTCGGGCAAGGGCGCGGCGCACCTCGTGGTCGCGCTGCTGGTGCAGGACGGCGTGCTCGACCTGGACCGCGCGGTCGCGTCGTACTGGCCCGAGTTCGCCGCCGGCGGCAAGGAGCGGGTGACGCTGCGGGACCTGCTCGCGCACCGGGCCGGGCTCGTCGGCGTGCCCGGCGGGTTCGACGCGGAGGAGTTGGCGGACGACCGGCTCCTCGCGCAACGGCTGGCCGGTGAGCGCCCGGCGTTCGGGGACGGGTACGGCTACCACGCCCTGACGATCGGCGCGCTGGCCGGCGAGGTGGTGCGCCGGGCGACCGGGCGGACGTTGCGGCAGGTGTACGAGGAGCGGGTGCGGGCGCCGTACGGGCTGGACTTCCACCTCGGGCTGCCGGCGGAGCTGGAACCCCGGTACACGCCCGTGCAGCCGCCGGCCTCGCCGCCGCCGACGCCGGAGGGGTTGACCGCGCTCGCGTTCAACGCGCCGTTGGACCTGGTGGCGTTCGCGAACACGCGGCGCGTGCGCGAGCTGGGGCAGGCGTCGGCGGGCAGCGTGGGCAGCGCGCGCGGGTTGGCCCGGATGTACGCGGCGGCGATCGGTCCGGTGGACGGTCGGCAGCCGTTGCTCGGACCGGACGTGCTGGCCGAGTTCACCCGGCCGCACTCGACCGGCGTCGACCTGGTGACGGGGGAGCGGGACCACTTCCTGCTCGGCTTCGAGGCGCAGGGCGTGCGGTACGCGGGGCTGGGCGCGGACGCGTTCGGGCACAGCGGCGCGGTGGGCGCGCAGGCGTTCGCCGATCCGCGCAGCGGCGTCGCCTACAGCTACACCCGCCGCCGGTTCGCGGTCGGTGGTGGTGGGGGCGCGGCGGAGAACCACCGTCTGGTGGCGGCCGTGCTGCGGGCGCCGGCGGCCCCGAACTCGCTCGGTCGACAACGTCGTCACGTTCAGTAGAGTCGAAAGGGAGAGATCACCAGCGGAGGATTGTCATGAAGCGGAACATCACCTGCCCCTGCGGCGAGCCGATCCAGGGCAAGGACGAGGACGACCTGGTGGAGAAGACCCAGAAGCACCTCAAGGAGAACCACCCGGGCCACGACTACTCGCGGGACGAGATCCTTTTCATGGCTTACTGAGCCCCTTCACCCGGGTCGGGGTGCACGGCGACGAGCAGCAGCGCGTCGAGCAGCCGCAGCCAGTCCGGCTCGGTGAGGTCGCGGCCGGTGAGGGCGGACAGGCGGGCCAGCGCGTCCAGCAGTCGGCCGGCCAGGTCGGCGGCGTCCTGACCGGTCGCCTCGGCCACGGCTCGGACGTCGCGGCGGAAGCGGGTGGTGCGGCCGAGCCGGACCAGCGCCGCGGGCACGTCGGTCGGCGGGGGTGCGGGGTGGTCGTCGTCGGCGAACCCGACGGTCAGCCGCGTGCCCAGCGCCCCGGCCAGCCGGCCGAGCGCGTCGACGGTGGGGTTGCCCCGGCCGTTCTCCAGGTTCGCCACGTACGGCACGGAGAGTCCCGCGTCGGCGGCGACCGCGGCCACCGTCCGCCCGTTCGCGGCGCGCAGCGCCCGTAGCCGCCGACCGAGTTCCTGTCCCACGCGGTCAATCTTGTCAGAACACTGTTCACGATGGCTATCTTCTGGAGATAGTCATCGGGTGTTGACCGCTCTGCGCGTGAGGGACTTCCGGCTGCTGTGGGCGGCACGGACCGTCAGCGTGCTCGGCACCTGGCTGCTCGTCGTCGCCGTGCCCGCGCACGTCTTCCACCTGACCGGCTCGTGGTCGGCCGCGGGTGCGGCGCTGGCCGCGGAGTTCCTGCCGCCGTTGCTGCTCGGGCCGGTCGCGGGGGTGCTGGTCGACCGGTGGGACCGGCGGCGGGCGATGGTCGCGGCCGAGGTGCTGCGTGCCGCCGCCGTCACGCTGCTGCTCTTCGCCCGCGAGCCCGGCGACCTCTGGCTGGTCTACGTCGCGGTGGTCGTGGAGAGCACGGGCACGGTGGTGTTCCGACCGGCGGCCCAGGCGCACACGCCCGTCGTGGTCGGCACCGGCGCGGCGCTGAGCGGCGCCAACGCCCTGAACTCCACCACCGACGGCCTGGCGCGACTCGTCGGCGCACCGCTGGGCGGCGCGTTGACGGCGCTGGTCGGCTTCCCGGTGCTGGTGGTGGCGGACGCGGCGAGCTACCTGGTCTCGGCCGGGTTGATCGCGTTGCTGTCCCGGGGCGGCCGTGACGGGGCGGGCGGCGGTGAACGGCCGGGCGTCGGCGGGGGACTGCGTGAAGGACTCGCGTTCGTGCGATCGGGGCGGACGGCCAGGGTGCTCCTCGTCGTCAGCACCGCCTTCCTGACCGCGAACGCCTCGCTCAGCGCGCTGCTGGTCCCGTTCGGGATGACCGCGTTGGGCGGCGAGGGACCGGTCGGGTTGGTGATGTCGGCGCTGGGCGTCGGCTTCCTCCTCGGCGCGCCGGCGACCCGCGTCCTGGTCGACCGCCTGCCGTCGGGTCCGCTGCTGGCGGGCGCGCTCGCCACCACCTCCATCGGCTTCGTGCTGTTGTTCAACGCGGCGTCGCTGACCGCCGCCCTGCCCGCCGCCGCGCTGATCGGGTTGTCCGGTTCGGCGGCACTGGTCGTCACGCAGACCGCCTTGCAACGGGTGACGCCGACCGGAGTGCTGGGCCGGGTCGGCGCGCTGCTGGTCACGGGTGAGGCGGCGGCGACGGTCGTCGGCGCCCTGGCCGGGCCGGCGCTCGCCGAGCTCACCTCTCCGCGCACGACCGCGTACGCGGCGTGCGCGCTCACCGTGGCCGCCGCCGTGTACGCGGTTTCGACGCCGTCCGTTCATCAACCGTTCGCCCCTTGATCGCCGCTTCGCGCGTCAAACGAGTCGAGCGGCGGAGATGATCGCCGGTGAACACGGGGGTGAGCGGGTCAGGTGAAGCGCCGGGTGTCCATCGGCTTGGCCGTGGTGTTGTTGGCCGCCGTCGTCGCGGTGGTCGTGTGGGGTCGTTCGGACGACGCGGAGGGCGGGGCCCGAGGCGGGCTGACCACCGTGCGCGGGGTCATCGGGTCGGAGAAGCTGGCCTTCTTCAGCGACCCGAGGGTGGTCGAGGCGTTCGCGAAGCACGGCTTGAAGGTCGAGGTGGACACGGCCGGCTCACGGCAGATCGCCACCTCCGTCGACCTCGGCAAGTACGAGTTCGCGTTCCCGTCGTCCTCGCCGGCCGCGCAGCGGATCCAGCGCGACCGCAAGACGACCGCCGCGCACACGCCGTTCCAGTCGCCGATGGCCGTGGCGACGTTCGAGCCGATCGTGAAGCTGCTCGAAGCCGCCGGCGTGGTGACCAAGGGCGCGGGCGACTACCAGGTGCTCGACGTGGCCGAGTACCTGGAGCTGACCAGGGCGGGCACGCGCTGGGACCAGCTGCCCGGCAACACCGCCTACCCGGCCCGCAAGAACGTCCTCATCACCACGACCAACCCGGGCGAGTCGAACTCCGCCGCGATGTACCTGTCGATCGTGTCGTTCGTGGCCAACGGCAACACCGTGGTCGGTACGCCGGAGCAGGAAGCGGCCGTGCTGCCCGACGTCGCCAGGCTCTTCCGCGACCAGGGCTACACGCAGAACAGCACCGAAGGGCCGTTCGAGGACTACCTCGCGGCGGGCATGGGCAAGACGCCGCTCGCGCTGATCTACGAGTCCCAGTACCTCGACCGGGTGCGGCGCGCCGACGGCTCGATCCGCGCCGACATGCGCCTGCTCTACCTCGCGCCGACGGTCTACTCCAAGCACACCCTGGTCCCGCTGTCCGACCGGGGCGACCAGGTCGGCCGGTTGCTGAGCACCGATCCGGAGCTGGCCGAGCTCGCCGCCACGTTCGGCTTCCGCACGTCCGACCCGCGCGTGTTCGCCGAGGTCGTCGGCGACCGGGCGCCCGCGGACCTGGTGGACGCGGTCGAGCCGCCGTCGTTCGAGACGCTGGAACGCCTGCTCGACGCGGTCTCCGCGTGATGGACGAGTTCACCCTCACGCCGCCGGAGCCCGTGACCCCGGTCCCCGTCGAACGCGCGGCCGGCCTGGTCACCCTCGGCGAGGACGTGCGCGCGGACGTCGACCGGCGGGCCGAGCGGTTCGCCGAACGTCTCCGGGCGCTGGACGTCCGGTCGCCGGAGTTCACCGCCGTGCTGGACGACGCGCTCGCCGTCGGCGAGGCGGACATGCGCGCGGCGGCGGGCGTGGCGGGCACGATGCTCGACCGCTCCGCCCGCGCGCTGCGCGAGGACTCGCCCCAGGTCCGGGTCACCACCTCGCTGTCGGACCTGCGCCGCACCGTCGCCGAGCTGGACCCGGCGAAGCTGCCGATCACCGGCCGCAAGCTGCTGAAGGTCTTCCCCGTCGCCAACGCGGCCAAGAAGGCCCTCGGCCGCTACCGGGCGGCGGGCGAGCCGGTGAACGCGCTGGTGGTCGACCTGCGCCACCGGCAGGACGTGCTGCGCCGCGACAACGCGGCCATCAAGGGCGAGCGCGAGCGGCTGTGGCGGGCCATGGGCAAGCTGGCCGAGGCCGCCGCGTTCGCCGAGGCGGTGGACGCGGCGATCGACCGGCAGGCCGAGGTGCTCGACCTGGCCGACCCCGACCGGGCGCGGGCGCTGCGCGCGGACGTGCTGCACCCGATCCGGCAACGGCACCAGGACCTGCTCACGCAGCTCGCCGTGAGCGCGCAGGGCTACCTGGCCCTGGACCTGGTGCGGCGCAACAACGACGAGCTGATCCGGGGCGTGGAACGCGCGGTGACCACGACCGTGGCCGCGTTGCGGATCGCCCTGCTGGTCAGCGGCGCCCTGGCGAGCCGGCGCGACGTGCTCGACGAGGTCGCCGCGTTGCAGGCCACCACGGACGGGCTCATCCGCGCCAACACCGAGCTGCTGGACCTGCAGGGCGCGGAGATCCGCCGGGCGAGCAGCGACCCGGCCGTCGCGGTGGAGACGATCCGCGCGTCGTTCGACCGGATCTACGCGGCGATCGACGCGGTCGACGGCTACCGGGCGGACGCGGTGCGCACGATGGCCGTCACGGTCGAGTCGCTGTCGGGGGAGATCCGCCGCGCGGAAGAGCACTTGCGCCGTTCGCACGACGCGGCGGCGGTCGAGGGGGACCGATGAGGACAGCGTTCGTGCTCGCCGCCGTGCTGGTGGTGGCGGGGTGCACCGGCGAGGCCGGGCCCGACCCGGCGCGGCCCGCCGGCCCGGCCGAACCCGGTGTGCTGCGGGTGCTCGCGGGCAGCGAGCTGACCGACCTCCAGCCGGTGCTGGACGAGGCGGCCGAGGCCACCGGCGTCGAGGTGAGGTTCACCTTCACCGGCACGCTGGAGGGCGCCGAGGCGTTGGCGAAGGGCGAGGTGGACGGCAAGTACGACGCCGTCTGGTTCTCGTCCAACCGCTACCCGGCCGGCATCCCGGAGGCCGCGGCACGGCTCGGCAACCAGGTCAAGATCATGAGCTCGCCGGTGGTGCTCGGCCTGTCGACGTCGTCGGCACAGCGGCTGGGCTGGGCCGACCGGCGGGTCGGCTGGGGCGAGATCGCCGAGCGGGCCGGGCACAAGGAGTTCAGCTACGGCATGACCGACCCGTCGTCGTCGAACTCCGGCTTCTCCGCCCTGGTCGGCGTGGCGTCGGCGCTGGCGGGCGCGGGCAACGCCGTGGACGCGGGCCAGATCGCGGCGGTGACACCGCGGCTGAAGGGCTTCTTCGCCGCGCAGTCGCTGTCCGCCGGGTCGTCGGGCTGGCTGTCGGAGGCCTACCAGCGCCGCGCCACCGGCCAGGACCCCGGCGCGCAGGTCGACGGGCTGATCAACTACGAGTCCGTGCTGCTGTCCATGAACGCCGCCGGCACGCTGCCCGAGCCGCTCACCCTCGTCTACCCGGACGACGGCGTCGTCACCGCGGACTACCCGCTGACCCTGCTCGCGGACTCCGGCGACGACGCCCGTGACGCGCACCAACGCCTCACCGACCACCTGCGCACGCCGGACGTGCAGCGCCGGATCATGGAGACCACGCACCGGCGGCCGGTCGTGCCGGGCGTCGACCTGGACTCCCGGTTCGCCGTGCGCGACCTGGTGGAGCTGCCGTTCCCGGCCGCGCGCGACTCCGTCGACGCCCTGCTCTCGGCCTACTTCAACGAGATCCGGCGTCCGTCGCGCACGCTGTACGTGCTCGACACGTCCGGTTCGATGGCCGGCGACCGGATCGCGTCGCTCAGGTCCGCGCTGGTCGGCCTGACCGGCGCGGACGACTCGCTCACCGGCCGCTTCCGCCGGTTCCGCAGCCGGGAGGAGGTGACCATGCTGCCGTTCAACACCGAACCGGGCGAGCCGCGGACGTTCACCCTGCCCGAGGGCGACCCGCGGGCCGAGCTGGCGGAGATCAAGGCGTACGCCGAAGGGCTGGTGGAAGGCGGCGGCACGGCCATCTACGACAGCCTGTCCCGCGCCTACGAGGTGATGGAGCCGCTGGTGGCGGCCGACCCGGACCGGTTCACCTCGATCGTGCTGATGACGGACGGCGAGAACGCGAACGGCTCGGGCCTGGCCGAGTTCCGGGCGTCGTTCGGCTCGGTGCCCGCGTCGGTGCGGCAGGTGCCCGTGTTCACCGTGCTGTTCGGCGAGGGCAGCAGCGCGGAGCTGGGCGAGGTGGCCACCATGACCGGCGGCAAGGTGTTCGACGCGCGCGCCACCGAACTGGGCGACGTGTTCCAGGAGATCCGCGGCTACCAATGATCCGCTACCTGGGCTCGACCAAGAACCTCGTCGGCTGCGTCGGCGGTCTCGTCGGCGTGCTGCTGCACCTGACCGGCGTGGTCGGCGGGGCGTGGCCGGTCGTGGTGGCCGGGCTGTACGCGGTGGGCGCGCTGCTCGCGCCGCCGGAGAAGGTCCGGTTGGTGCCGGTGGACGCGGTCACCGAGGCAGGCCTGCTCCGCGCGGAACTGGACGGGCTGGTGCGCGAGGTGGGCGCGCAGTCGTCCCGGATGCCCGAGCCCGCGGTCGCCGCCGTCGGCCGGATCGGCGCGGTGCTCGGCGACCTGCTCACCCGGCACGAGGCGTTGGCCGCCAACCCGGACCTGCGGCACACCGTGGTCCGGCTGGCGCGCACCGACCTGCCACTGTCCGTGCAGACGTACCTGAACCTGCCGTGGTGGTTCGCGGTGAAGCAGCGCGCGGGCGGCGAGCCGAGTCCGGGCGACGAGTTGGTGACCCAGCTCGGGCTGCTGGAGGCCGAGGCCCACCGGCTGGCCGAACGCGTGTACGCGGTGGACGTGAACCAGCAGGCCGACCACACCCGCTACCTGCGCGAACGCGACCCGGGCAACCAGCCCTGACCCTTCACCCCGCGCGTGTCGAACGCTCAGGCCCCGGGTGTTCCACGTTCGCGCCCGCTGAAGCCCGCGCCTGATCCGGGGTGAGGGTGGCGCCGCGGGCGAAGTGCTCGGCGAACGCCTCCGGCCCCAGCGCAACGCCGGCACGCGCGGTGATGCGGTCGACGTCGCCGCGTTCGGCCGGTGGCAGGGGAGCGCCGCGCGACCGCCGGGCCGCGTCCGCCGCGCCGAGCAGGATCGCGGCGTCCACCGGGTCCGCGGCGCCGGCCAGGCCTTCCAGCGCCAACGCCAGCGCACGCGGGTCGCCGGTGTCCGCGGCCACCGCGTAGCTATCCCGGTGCCGTGCGGCGGCCGTGGCGGGGTCGCCGCGCAGTTCGGCGACGAAGCCGAGTTCGGCGAGCACCAACGCGTTCGCACTGGTCAGCCCGACCTCGTCGTGCCAGTCCAGCACGGCGTTCAGCAGCTCCTCGGCGGTGTCGAGATCGCCTTCACGGCGGGCACCGAGCGCCAGGCCCAGCCGCGCGTTGACCTCACCGGCCCGGAAACCGTGCTGCGAGGCCAGGTGCGCGGCGCGCTCGTGGTGCTCCCGTGCCCGCGCGTGGTCGCCCGCGAGCAGCGCGATGCGGCCGAGGCCCGAGGTCAGGTCGGACACCGCCGGCCACAGCCCGAGCCGGTCGGCGAGCCGCAGGCCCGCGCGCAACCGGTCGGCCGCCTCGTCGTGGTCGCCGAACGCCTCGGCCACGAACGCGAGCACCCTGGTGCCGCGCAGTTGGCCCCACGTGTCGCCGAGGTCGCGGAAGAGCACGACGCTGCGCTCGCCCTCCCGTGCCGCCGCCGACAGGTCGCCGCGCACGAAGCGCTGGAGCGCGCGGTCGCCGAGCGCCGCCGCGGTGCCCCAGCGGTCGCCGGTCGCGGCGAAGCCCGTCAACGCCCGGTCGGTCAGCTCCTCCGCCGACGTGATGTCGCCGATCTCGCACAGGGCGTGGCCGAGGAACCAGGACGCGTGGGGTTCGGGGCACGACCGCAGCGCGGCCCCGATCCGCTCGGCGCGGTCCGTGCCGTCACCGGTCAGGATGCGGATCGCGGTGTGCCAGGCGGTGGTGGCGCCGGTCCGGCCCAGCGCGTGCGCGGCTTCGAACGCCCGGCGCGCCTCGCCCAGCCTGCCGCGCAGCACCCAGTACCACGCCAGGGCGTCCACCAGCCGCAACGCGGGCGAGACCAGCCCTCGGCGCACGGCGTGGTCCAGCGCGCCGCGCAGGTTGGCCGACTCCGCGTCCAGCCGCCGCAACCACTCGTGCTGGTCGGGCCCGCGCAGGCGGGCCTGCTCGGCCAGGCCGGTGTAGTACTCGACGTGCCGCGCGCGGACCTCGTCCAGCTCGCCCGCCTCGGCCAGCCGCTCCACGCAGTACGCCGCCGGCGATTCGAGCAGCCGGTACCGGGTGCCGCCCGCGCCTTCCACGACGACCACCAGCGACCGGTCGACCAGACCGGTCAACACGTCCAGCACGTCGTCACCGCCGCACACCGCCTCGGCCGCCTCGAACGCGCAGCCCTCGTGGTGCACGGCCAGCCTGCGCAGCACCACCCGCGCCGCGTCGTCCAGCAGCTCCCAGCTCCAGTCGAGCATCGCGCGCAGGGTCCGCTGCCGGGGCGGCGCGTCCCGGTACCCGCCCGCCAGCACGCGGAACCGGTCGTCCAGCCGGGACAGCACGCCGGTCACGCCCAACGCGCGCACCTTGGTCGCGGCCAGCTCCAACGCCAGCGGGATGCCGTCCAACCGCCGGCAGATCGCGGCCACCGCGGCGAGGTCCGACGCGGACCCGCCCGCCGCGCCGACCCGGGCGACGAACAGCTCGACCGCGGCGGACTCGGCCAGCGGCGCGACGGTGTGCCGCACCTCGCCCGCCACGGCCAGCGGCTCCTGGCTGGTCGCCAGCACGCGCACGTGCGGCGCGGTCCGCAGCACGGCCGCGGTCAGCTCCGCCACCTCGGCGATCATCTGCTCGCAGTTGTCCAGCACGAGCAGCATCCGCTTGTCCCGCAACGCCGTCGTCAGCCGCTCGGCCGCGTCGACGTGCTCACCGCCCCAGGTGCCGTCGTCGCGGATGCCCAGCGCCGCCGTGAGCAGGTCGGGCAGCACGCACGGCGCCGAGACCTCGACCACCCACACGCCGTCCGGGAACCCGTCCACCAGCTGCCGGGCGGTCTCCACCGCGAGCCTCGTCTTGCCGACACCGCCCGGTCCGGTCAACGTCACCAGGCGGTGCTCGGCCAGCAGCCGGCGCACCTCCGCCACGTCCCGCTCCCGGCCCACCAGCCCGGTGAGCGGGTTCGGCAGGTTGGTGCCCGGCCGGACCGGCGGCGCGAGGCGGGGGTCCTGGTCCAGCATGGCGCGGTGCAGGGCGGCCAGCTCGGGGCTCGGGTCGACGCCCAGCTCGTCGGCCAGCCGACGGCGCAGCTCGTCGTAGGCGGCCAGGGCCTCGTGCTGCCGTCCCGCCCGGTAGAGCGCGCGCAGGTGGATCGCACGCAGGCGTTCCCGCAACGGGTGCCGCACGACCACGTCCGCGAGCTCGGACACCACCGCCGCGTGCTCGCCGAGGTCGAGCCGCGCCAGGGCCAGGTCCTCCAGCGCGACCAGCCGCTGCTCCTCGAGCCTGGTGATCGCCGGCCGGGCGAAGTCGAGGTCGGCGAAGTCCGCGAACGCCGGGCCGCGCCACAGGTTCAGCGCGTCGGTCAGCAGCGCGGCCCGCGCCGCCGGATCGGTGGCCGCACGGGCCCGCGCGGTCAGCTCCGCGAACACGTCGGCGTCCACCGAGTCGGCGTGGACCAGGTAGCCGGGCGACCGCGACTCGACCAGGTCACGGCCGCCCGGCTCGGCCTCCTCCAGCGCCCGGCGCAGCTGCGACACCTTCGCGTGCAGCGCCCGCAGCGGGTTGCCGGGGCCGTCGTCACCCCACAGGTCGGCGACCAGCCGGTCCGCCGACACGGGACGGCCGCGGTCGGCCAGCAGGTCGGCGAGCAGCAGCCGCACCTTGCGCTCGGGCACCTTGACCGGCGTGCCGTCCGCGGTCCGGACGTCCAGCGGACCGAGCACCCCGAAACGCATGGCCGCCACCGTAGTCGAGGCGGTCCGAACAGGACCCGAGCAGAACCCGAACAACGCCTCGGCAAGGTGGTCCCCAGAAGCGAAACCCCTGCTCGGAGGCACATCATGACGATCATCACCACCACCCGGGAGATCCGGCTCGCGTCACGTCCGGTCGGCGCGCCCACACCGGAGAACTTCACGCTCGCGACCGTCGAGCTGCCCGCGTTGGACGACGGCCAGGTGCTCGTGCGCAACACGTGGATGTCGGTCGACCCGTACATGCGCGGTCGGATGGACGACGCAGAGTCCTACATCCCGCCGTTCCGGCTCGGGGCGGCGCTGGAGGGCGGCGCGGTCGGCGAGGTCGTCGCGTCGAGGTCGGACGCCGTGCCGGTCGGCGCGACCGTGGTCCACTTCCTCGGGTGGCGCGAGCACGCCGTCGTCGACGCGTCGGCCGCGACCGTCGTGGACACCGCGATCGCGCCCGCGTCCGCCTACCTGGGCGTGCTCGGCACGCCGGGGCTCACCGCGTACGTGAGCCTGACCGAGATCGCGCCCGTGCGGCCCGGTGACGTGGTCTTCGTGTCCGCCGCCGCGGGCGCGGTCGGCAGTGTCGCGGGGCAGCTCGCCAGGCGGCTCGGCGCGTCGCGGGTCATCGGCTCGGCGGGCGGGCCCGCGAAGGCCGGGAAGCTGGTGGAGGACTTCGGGTTCGACGCCGCGCTGGACTACCGGGCCGGTGCCGTCGCCGACCAGCTGGCGTCGGCCGCGCCGGACGGCGTCGACGTCTACGTCGACCTCGTCGGCGGTGACCACCTGGAGGCGGCCATCGGGGCGATGCGCGACGGCGGCCGGATCGCGCTGGTCGGCGCGATCAGCCAGTACAACGCGACCGGACCCGTGCCCGGGCCGAACTTGTACCCGGCCGCGACCAAGCAGCTCAGCCTGCGCGGCATGGTGGTCAGCTCCTACCTGGACCGGTTCCCCGAGTACGTCGGGCGTGTCGCCGGGTGGCTGGCGGACGGCGGGCTGCGCACCGAGGAGACCGTGTACGACGGGCTGGAGAAGGCGCCGGAGGCGTTCCTCGGCGTGCTGCGCGGCGCCAACACCGGCAAGATGCTCGTCCGCCTGGACGCGCGGTGAAGGCACTTGTGGTGGTGGCCCACCCGCGCGCCGACTCGCTCACGTCCCAGGTGGCGTCGAGGCTGGTGGACCACCTGATCGCGCACGGCGTCGAGGTGGACCTGCTCGACCTGCACGCCGAGGGGTTCGACCCGCGCATGACGGCCGAGGACGAGCCCGACTGGGCCGACCGGGACAAGGTGTACTCGGCGCCGGTCCGGGAGCACATGGCCCGGATCGAGGCGGCGGACCTGCTGCTCGTGGTGTTCCCGGTCTGGTGGTTCGGGCCGCCCGCGATCCTCAAGGGCTGGGTCGACCGGGTGTGGAACTACGGCTTCGCCTACGGCCGCGGTCGTCCCCGACTGGCCGGCAAGCGGATGCGGTGGATCGGGCTGGCGGGCGAGACGCGGGAGACGTTCGCCGAGCGTGGCATGGACGACGTGCTCGACCGGCAGCTGCGGGCGGGGGTGTCCGACTACTGCGGGATCACCGACGCCTCGCTGACGCTGCTCTACGGCACGCTCGCCGGCGACGACCACGTCCGCGGGGTGCTCCGGGACGTCACCGGTCTGGTGGAAGTGTGAGGGTCGGCGCGGCGGTCGCCTCTCGGCGAGTGGCTCGACGCGGCTCCAGCCGAACGGTATTCCGCGAAGGCGCTTGGTGAGGCCCGGGGACACGGACCGCACCGACCGAGTGTTCCAACGGTCGGTGGGCGCTCGGTGTTCCCGCCTCGCCGTGGCTTGCGTCACGGTCCCTCAGCTTCCGTGCGCTAGCGTGCGGTAGCTGCGACCATACGCAAGCGTACGGGGGTGTCGTATGACGGTGTTGGCCCTGCTCACGGCGGGTGTGCTGGTGCTCGTGGGCGCGTTGCACGTGCTGTGGGTCTTCTCGCCGTGGCCGTTGCGGAGCCGGGAGGAGTTCGCCCGGCGGGTGGTGGACGTGCCGCCGGAGGAGCTGCCCTCGGCGGGCCTCACGCTCGCGGTGGCCGTGCTGCTCGGCGTGGCCGCGTACCTCGTGGTCGGCCGGGCGGGCCTGGTGGGCGTGCCCGGACCGGCGTGGCTGACGGCGGTGGGCACGGCGGGCGTGGCGGCGGTGTTCCTGCTGCGGGGAGCGGGCGGCCTCGCCGTCTCGTCCCGGAGGTCGACCGAGTTCGCCCGGCTCGACCTGCGGGTCTACTCGCCGCTGTGCCTGGCGCTGGCCACGTCCTGCGCGGTGATCGCGTTCGGCGGCTGATCCGTGGCGCGCCGACCCGTGACCTGGTGATCGGTGAAGTGGTGATCGGCCCCCGCCCGGACTCGGGGTCCGGACGGGGGCCGACGGCTTGCGGTGACGCGGTGGAACGTGCGTCGGGACCTACTTGGCGCAGGCCGGCAGGTGCGGGTGGCGCTCGCCGCGCTCGACCGACTCCTTGGCCAGCGTGCACTGCATGACGTCGTAGGCGGGCTTGCGGGAGAAGTCCTCCCACATCACGGTCGCCGCGCCCTCGCCGGCGAAGAACACCGGCACCCAGGAGTACTTGTCGGTGAAGCCCCAGATCGTGAAGGAGTCACAGCCCTCCACGTTGAGGCACGCGACGAGCGTCCGGTTGTAGTAGTCGGCCTGCTTGGCCAGCATCTCCGCGGTCGGCTTGCCGTCCGCCGGCAGGTCCATCCGCACGTCCAGCTCGGTGATGGCGGTGCCGAGACCGAGGTCGGCGAACCGCTTCAGGTTCGTCTCCAGGTCGCCGGGGAAGCCGTACCGGGTGCTGAGGTGCGACTGGGCGGAGAAGCCGTGCACCGGCACGCCCTGCGCCTGCAAGTCCTTGATCAACGCGAGGTAGGCGTTGCTCTTGGCGTTGACGCTCTCCACGCCGTAGTCGTTGAAGTACAGGTCGGCCTTGGGGTCGGCCTCGTGCGCCCAGCGGAACGCGTCCGCGATGATGCCGGGGCCGAGCTCGCGGATCCAGATGTTCTCGGTGGTGCGCAGCGCGCCGGTCTCGGTGAAGATCTCGTTGGCCACGTCCCACTGCTGGATCTTGCCCTTGTAGCGGCCGACCACGGTGGTGATGTGCTCGCGCAGGATCTCGCGGAGCTCCTCGGCGGAGAAGTCGCCCTGCTCGAGCCACGCCGGGTTCTGGCTGTGCCACAGGAGCGTGTGCCCGCGGACCACCTGGCGGTTGCGCTGCGCGAACTTCACGATGGCGTCGGCCATCCCGAAGTTGTAGCGGTCGCGCTCCGGGTGGATGTACTCCCACTTCATCTGGTTCTCGGCGGACACCGAGCTGAACTCCTTGGCCAGCACGGAGCGGTACTCGAGGTCCTTGGTGAACGGGTCCGGGTAGGGCTGGTCCTCGTGGTGGCCGCCACCGGCTGCGGCGGTGCCGATGTAGAACCCCTTGGGCGCCACCCAGCGGAGGCTGTCCTTCTTCGCGTGGCCCGCGGACAGCTCACCCGTGTCGGGAGAGGCCGCGGCCACGAGGGCCAGCGGAGAGGTCAACGCCACCGCGGCGAGCGCGGCGGTGACGAGGCGGATCGACTTCATGGCGGTCTTCGCTTTCTCGGACGACTACGACGGCGGCGTTCGAAAGTTTCGTCATTGATCCGGCAATTTTCGAGATGCCGGACCTTAAGACGGCCGCCGGGCGATCGTCAAGACTTCGTCAAGTAGTCACCGCCGCCCGTCGGTGCTGGTCGGAGAGTTTTGTCGGGGTCGAGCGCTACGGTGGTCGCCGAACGGACAAGTGAGTGACCGGGGGGCACGAGGATGAGGAAACTTGCGGTGGCGCTGGTCGCCGTGCTGGGACTGGCACTGGTCCCGGGCGGGGCGGCGGGTTCGGTCGGTGCGCCGGGCGTCGGGTGGAACGCGACGTGGGCCGCCTCGCCGCACGCGCCGACCGACGTGTTCGGGCCGAGTTGGGGAACGGTCGGGTTCGACGACCACACCGTCCGCCAGGTGGTGCGGACCAGCGACGGCGGCGCGGCGGTGCGGATCAGGCTCTCCAACGCCTACGGCACGTCCCCGCTGGTCGTGACCGGCGCGACGATCGCCCGGACGGCGCAGGGCGCGGCGTTGCGGCCGAACACGGTGCGGCACCTGACGTTCGACGGTCGGCGCTCGGTGACGGTGCCGGTCGGCGGTGAGGCGGTCGGCGACCTCGCGCCGCTGGCCGTGCCGCCGCTGAGCCAGGTCACCGTGACGCTGTACCTGGCGGGGAGGACGGGGCCCGCCACCGGGCACGCGTTCGCGAGCGCGACGAGCTGGCGGGCGTCCGGCGACCACCGGGCCGACGCGGCGGCGGACGCCTTCACCGAGACGTCGTCGTCGTGGTTCTACCTCAACGCCGTCGAGGTCGTCGACCTCACGCCGCGGCGCGAGGTCGTGGTGGCGTTCGGCGACTCCATCACGGACGGCACGGCGTCCACTGTGGACGGCGACAACCGCTACCCGGACGAGCTGGCGGAGCGGCTGGGCGGGCGGCGCGGCGTGGTGAACGCGGGCATCGGCGGCAACCGCGTGCTCAACGACTCGTCGTGCTTCGGCGAGAAGGCGACGGCGCGGTTCGAGCGCGACGCGCTGGCGCAGCCGGACGTGCGCACGGTGATCCTGCTGGAGGGCATCAACGACATCGGGTTCAGCCAGTTGTCGATCGACTGCACCACGCCGAACCCGGTGGTCACGGCGGCCGAGCTGATCGAGGGCTACCGGGAGCTGATCGGCAAGGCGCACGCGAGGGGCGTGCGGGTCGTCGGCGGCACGCTCCTGCCGTTCAAGGGCGCCGCGTACCACACCGAGGCGGGCGAGGCGGTGCGGGACGAGGTGAACGCCTGGATCCGCACCTCCGGCGAGTTCGACGCGGTGGTCGACTTCGACCGCGCGATGGCCGACCCGGCGGACCCGGACGCGTTGCGGCCCGCCTACGACAGCGGCGACCGGCTGCACCCGAACGACGCGGGCTACCGGGCGATGGCCGAAGCCGTCGACCTGTCCGTGCTGTAGCGCCGGCAGGCTCGCCCGAAACGCCCTCCCGACAGCCGTCGGGAGGGCGTTTCGTCGAATTGCGGTCGAATGCGCGTCGAATGCGAACGCCTTGTCCGCCACCACTTCCCATTTCCGCGCACGCTTGGTTACAGTGCGATTTGGGAGCGCTCCCAGCCCACCCATGGTCACTACCAACATGGTTGTCCTCAACGAGGAGGAGAGAGTGGCGCTCATATCCGTCCCTGCGAACAAGAGTTTGCTCGTCAAGGCCTTCGCGACGGTCGCGGTCGTCGCCGGGCTCATGGCGAGCATGATGACCGGCGTCGCCCAGGCGCACGGGTCGACCGTCGACCCGCCGTCGCGCAACTACGGCTGCTGGCAGCGGTGGGGCAGCGATTTCCAGAACCCGACGATGGCCCAGCAGGACCCGATGTGCTGGCAGGCGTGGCAGGCCGACACCACCGCCATGTGGAATTGGAACGGCCTGTACCGCGAAGGTGTCGCGGGCAACCACCAGGGCGCCATCCCCAACGGCCAGCTGTGCAGCGGCGGCCGGACCGGTGGCATGCGCTACGCGGCGCTGGACAACCCGGGTCAGTGGAAGGCCGTGACCAAGCCGCGGCAGTTCACGCTCGACATCTGGGACCAGGCCCGGCACGGCGCGGACTACCTGCGGGTGTACGTGTCGCGGCAGGGTTACGACGCGACCACCACGCCGTTGGGCTGGAACCACCTGGAACTGGTCGCCACCACGGGCCGCTACGCGCCGTCGGACCACTACCGGGTCGCGGTGAACGCGGGCAGCCGCACCGGCCGCCACGTGGTCTACGCGATCTGGCAGGCCAGCCACTCGGATCAGTCGTACTACTTCTGCAGCGACGTCATCTTCCAGTAACCGGATGACCGTTCCGCGCCCATCCGGGCAGGGGTGGGCGCGGAACACCTTCCACCGCTCCGCGTGACGTGTCGGGTCAGACCTTGCCGGTGCCGGCGCCCTGGGTGACGAGCGCCTTCACGTCGGCGGGCGGGTCGAGGGTGTACTGGTAGTAGGTGCGCGGGTCGGTGACGGTGCCGCCGACGACCGGCTTGCCGCTGTTCACGTAGACGTTGTTCCGCTCGACGATGTTGCCCTTGGGCCCGGAGTAGCTGTTGGTCATGGGCTCTTCGACGTCGTCGAAGTAGTTGCCCTCGATCCAGCAGCCGGACTGGGCCTGGCACGCGGGGCCGGTGTCGCTGTTGTCGAGGAAGTAGTTGTTGAAGATGTGCACGGGGTTGCCGAACCGGGTGCGCGGGTTGCGCTGCGAGGTCTTGTCGAAGAAGTTGTGGTGGTAGGAGACCTTCAGGTGACCGGTGTCCTGCGCGCCGTTGCTGTCGGAGTGCCCGAGCAGCATGTTCTTGGCGTGGTCGTGCACGTGGTTCCACGACACCGTGACGTAGCTGGACCCGCGCTTGATGTCGATGAGCCCGTCGTAGCCGCGGGAGAGGTCGTTGTGGTCGATCCAGACGTGGTGGCTGAACATCTGGACGTTGATCGAGTCGTCAGTGGCGTTGCGGAACACCAGGTTGCGGATGATCACGTTGTGCACGGCGCCCGCCGGGGGCGTGGTCGTCTCGCTCACCGGCAGGCCGATGGTGAACCCGCCGCCGGTGACGCCCGACGCCGCGCCGACGCCCACGATGGTCTTGTCCGAGCTCACGTCGTGCATGCCGGCCGGCAGCGTGATCATGCCCTGCACCCGCACCACGCGTGGCCCGGTCGCCTTGATCGCGGCGATGAGGTCGGCGGCGGTGGACACGGTGACCTCGGGGCCGCCCGCGCCGCCGGTGGTGCCGTTCTGGCCGAGGGCGTTGACGGCGGCGAACCCGATCGGCGCGGTGTCCGCGGTGACCGCCGGAGCGGCGGTCACCGGTGTGGCGACGGCCAGGCTGCCCATCACCGTCGCGGCGAGCGCGACCGCGGTGCTCCTCTTCACCGCGCCACCCCCTGCACGCGACCGACACCGGCGCCCGCCGTGACGATGCGCGGCACGGACGCGGGGTCGTCCACCGTGTAGCTGTAGTAGGTGCGCGGCTCCACGACGGAGCCGAGCGTCTCCGGCGCGCCCGAGCCCGCGTAGATGTTGTTGCGCTCCACCACGCGTCCCGGCCCGCTCTTGTCGTAGCCGGACAGGACCGGGTAGGCGACGTTCTCGAAGTAGTTGCCCTCGACCACGACGCCGGCGTCCATGGTGGACGCGACACCGTAGAGCGAGTTGCCCCGGTAGTAGTTGTTGTAGACGTGCACGGGCTCGCCGAAGCGCACGCGCGGGTGGCGCTGGTCCGTGCCGTCGAAGAAGTTGTGGTGGTAGGTGACGCGCAGCTTGCCCTTGTCGGTGGTGTAGGTGTCGGAGTGGCCGAGCAGGGCGGCCTTGCTGTGGTGGTGGAAGTGGTTCCACGACACGGTGACGTAGTCGGAGTTGCGCTTGATGTCCAGCAGGCCGTCGTAGCCGTCGGACAGGTCGCAGTGGTCGATCCACACGTGGTGCGCGGAGTTGGTGACGCTGATCGAGTCGTCCGAGGCGTCGGTGAACCGCAGGTTGCGGATGATCACGTTGTTGCCCGGGCGGGTGGTGGAGCCGAGTTGCAGCCCGCCGCCGGTGATCTCGGCGGTGGAGCCGACGCCGACGATGGTCTTGTTCGCGACGACGGTCAGCATCTCGTCGCCGGTCTGGATCCGGCCGGACACCGAGATGACGTACGGCTCCTTGCGGCCGACGTAGTCGGCGAGGGCGGCGGCCGTGGTCACGGTGACCGCCTGGCCGCCCGCGCCGCCGGTGGTGCCGTTCTGGCCCAGCGCGTCGACCCCGGCGAACCCGTTGGCGGCGTCCAGCGGGCCGACTCCGGCCCAGGCGGCGCGTGGCACGGCGGCGGCCACGGCGGCGAGTGCCGTCCCGGCGAGCAGCCGACGACGGTTGATGGCGCTCATGGTCCTGGTCCTCCTGGGGTCAGATCCGGCCGACGCCGACACCGGCGGGGACGGTGGTGGGCAGGGTCGACGGGTTGTCGGGGGTGTAGGCGTAGTAGGTCCGCGGTTCGACCACCGTGCCGAGGGTCTGCGGCGTGCCGGAGTTGACGAAGACGTTGTTGCGCTGCACCACGCGTCCCGGTCCGCTCTCGTCGTAGCCGGAGTAGATCGGGTGCGGCACGTTCTCGAAGTAGTTGGCCTCCACCAGCACGCCGGCGTTCTCCGTGGACGCGACCCCGTACAGGCGGTTGTCGCGGAAGTAGTTGTTGTAGACGTGGATCGGCTCGCCGAAGCGGACGCGCGGGTGCCGCTGCTCGGTGGCGTTGAAGTAGTTGTGGTGGAACGTGACGCGCAGCTTGCCCGTGTCCTGGCCCGCGTTGGAGTCGGAGTGGCCGAGCAGCGCGGTCTTGCTGTGGTCGTGGAAGTCGTTCCACGACACGGTGATGAAGTCGGCGCCCCGGACGATGTCGATCAGGCCGTCCGCGCCGCCGCTGAAGTCGCAGTGGTCGATCCAGATGTGGTGGGAGGACTGCTGGATGCTGATCGCGTCGTCGTCCGCGCCGGTGAACTTGAGGTTGCGGATGATGACGTTCTGCCGGCGGTACATGTCGAGGCCGCCACCTCGGATCTCCGCGCCGGGCAGGCCGATGACGGTCTTGTTGGACCGCAGGCCCTGCTTGCTGCTGAACGTCATGATCCCGTCGACCTGGATCACGTAGGCTTCGTTGCGGTCGCAGTAGTCCAGGAATGTCTCGGTGTCCCGCACGGTGACCACGGGTCCGCCGACGCCGCCGGTGGTGCCGTTCTGGCCGAGGGAGTTCGTGCCGGCGAACCCGTCGGCGGTCTGGAACGGCGCCGCCCACACCGGGCTCGTGGTGACCGGGCTGGTGCGGACGGGTTCGGCGGTCGCGGCACGCGCGGTGACGGCGGTGAGGGCCGTCGCGGCGGCGCCGGTGAGGAGGCTGCGCCTGCTGATGTCGCTCATGGTCGGTGCTCCTGTCAGCTGCGACCGGTGCCCGCACCGGCGGGCACGATCGTGGGGACTTCGGCGGCGCGGTGGAGGGTGTAGCCGTAGTACGTGCGCGGCTCGACCACGGAGCCGCGGAGTTCGATCTCGTGGTTGCACTCGACGAGGATGTTGTCGCGGGCGACGATCCGGCCCAGGTCGCCGCTGAAGTCGACCCGGCCGGGGTTGTTGACGCTGAAGAAGTAGTTGCCCTCCAGCACCACGCCCGCGTTCATCGCCGAGGCCACGCCGTAGCTGTTGTCGCGGTAGTAGTTGTTGTAGACGTGCACGGACTCGCCGAACCGGACGCGCGGGTTGCGCTGGTCGGAGCCGTCGAAGTAGTTGTGGTGGTAGGTGACCCGCAGGCGACCGATGTCCTGCGCGCCGTTGTCGTCGTCGTGCCCGAGCAGCAGCGTCTTGTCGTGGTCGTGGAACCTGTTCCAGGAGACGGTGACGAAATCGCTGCCCCGTTTGATGTCGACCGCGCCGTCGTCGCCGTCGGAGAAGTCGTTGTGGTCGATCCAGATGTGGTGGCTGAACATCTGCACGTTGATCAGGTCGTCCGTGGCGCCGGAGAGGGCGAGGTTGCGGATGATGATGTTGTGCACGGCGTTGGCCGGGGGCGTGGTGACGTCGTCGTCCACCGGCAGGCCGATGGTGAGCCCGCCGCCGACGAGCCGCGCGTCGGAGCCCAGACCGGTGATCGTCTTGTCGGAGGCGACGGGGTGCATGCCGTCGCTGGTGCCGGTCGGCAGCGTGATCGTGCCCTTGACCTGCACGACCAGTGGTTCCGGCCGGGAGATGTAGTCCAGGAACTGCGCCGTGGTGGTGGCCGTGACGACGGCGCCGCCCGCGCCGCCGGTGGTGCCGTTCTGTCCCAGTGCGTTCACCGAGGCGAACCCGTCCGCGGTGGTCGCGGCCAACGCCGGCGCGGCGCCGGGCGCGGTGGCCGCGGTCGTGGCCAGCGCGGCGGCCACGACGACCTTCAGCAGGGCGCGCCGGTTCCCGGAAGATGTGGGCATGGCTATTTCCTCTCCCGTATGAGGGGTGAGTGCAGGGGTTATCGGGAAAGCGCTCTCTGATCGCACCGTAGCGCATGTTTCCGGCGTGTCAACGGCCCGTGGCGGCCCCGGTTCGAGGTTCACATATGTGGCCGCCCTATTCGACGAACGGGTTCACATATGTGTCACCGAAGGCCCATTCCGGGTAACCGGGAATGCTCTGCGCGGCTATTCTCGCCCGCCGCGCGCGAAGGCGGTGCTGGTCTGGAACCGCCGACCGCGCCCCGCCGGGCTCGTCCCGGCGAGACGCGGTGGCACTGGGTTCCAGCGGCGCCCCCACCAGGAGTCGAACCTGGGACCTCGCCGTTCGTAGCGGCGCGCTCTGTCCTGCTGAGCTATGGGGGCCTGGTCGTGCGGCACTTCTCCGCGGTCGCCGACAATGGCGTCCCCGGTCTTCCGATTCCCTTTTTCGCGGTGCGCGAAAAGAGAAAGCCGCCCTGGTCGGTTCCCCGACGGGCGGCTCCCTGGACCGGACCTTTCAACAGGTCACGGCGGGGAGCACGGGCTGCCCGGACGGCGTCGACGCGTGTTCGTCATGTCCGCTCCTCGGCTCGGTGTGGACCCATCGTGCCGATCGGCCCGGGGTGCCGTCAAACTATTTCCGGGTCATTCTCCGAATCCGGTGGCGGACCGTCCGCCCGTTGACCAGAATCCGGCCGTGACCACCGCGCGACGCTTGCTCAAGGCCCTCGACCCGCTGCCGTACGGCGCGCGTCAACGCCTCCTCGCCCGCACCGCCCGCGAGGCGGCCGGCTCGACCGGGTTGGCCGCGCTGGTGAGCGAGCTGGCGGAACGGGGCGAGTTCGAACGGCGGACGGCGTTGCACCTGGCCTACGTGGCGGGTCACCGCGAGCACGTCGAGCAATGCCTCTCGGCCGAGCAGACCTCGGTGGTCCGCCACGCGATCGGCGCGGCGATCCGGCTGGACGTGCCCGCCGAGGTGTTCCTGGCCCGGCTGCCGCACCTGCCGACCGCGCTGCGACAGGTCCTCTACACCGCCGTGCGCCGCCAGGGGCGCCACGCGTTGGCCGAGCGGCTGCTGCCGGTGGTGCGCGCGGCGTTCGGCGACCACGAGGCCGTCGGCCTGCTCCCGGTCTGCTCGTCGGACGTGGTCGCGGAGGCGTTGCCCGACCTGGAGCACGCGGTGACCAACTGGACCTCGCTCGGCCGCCGGCACCCGGCCGTGCTGCTGGACTTCGTCACCGCCGAGCTGGACGCCACCGCGCCGGTGGAGTGGCCGACGGTGTGGCACCGCTTCGGCGCGGCCGTGGCCGGGGCCGCGCCCGCCGAGCCCGACCGCGTGCTCGACCTGCTGGCCCGGGTGCTGCCGCACGCGCCGCTGTCGTGGCAGTTCGACGGCGTGATCGGCGGTCTCGCCCGGCACGCGCCCGCGCGCGTGGCCCGCCTGCTGGCCGACCCCCGCCGCACCGGGCACCTGCCCGATCGGCGGTCCCTGTGGCGCGCGCTGGCCGTGACCGGCGACGAGGAGCTGATCGCCGTCGCCCGACTGCTCCACGGCCCGCACCTGACCCGGTTCCTCCGCGCGATCGCGCCGTCCCGGCGGGCGGCGGTGTTCGCCGGCGCGTTCGGCGACCGCCCGGACGTCCCGCTGACCGCGGTGGACGAACTGCCCTCCGCCGCACGGCACGCCGTCGCCCGGCGGCTGCTGACCCTGCGCCGGGTCGCCGACGACCCCGGCTCCCGACTCGCCGTCACCGCCCGCCTGGCCTGGCCGGACGCCCGCGACACGTTGCTCGCCGCGACCCGCCGGGCCACCGCCGACGAACGCGCCGAGGCGTACCCGCTGTACCTGGCCGCGGCCGCCGCCACCCGCGACCCGGAGGTGTTCGGCGGTGTCGTCACCGGCCTGACCAGGCTCGCCAACGAGCAGGACCCGGTGCGGTCGGCCGCGATCACCGCGCTCGCCGCCGTGCCGGCGTGGCTGTTCCGCCCGGCCGAGGCCGACGCGTTCACCAAGGTGATGGTCGATGCGACCCAAGCCCGGGACTGCTCCTGGCAGACCCGGTCCGGGGTGCGCGACCTGGCGGAGGCGCTGATCCGCCAGGGCGCGGTGTCCCGCCGTCCCGAACTCGTCGACGCGGGCTTGGCCGGGATGGCCCACCTGGGCGCCCACCTGCCGTGGGTCGACCTGCACGGGCTGGACCGGTCGCTGCCGCGCGGCGCCGAGCACCCGGTGTTCGAGGCGCTGCGACCGAGGCTGGTCGCCGACGCCCGGCGCGGCCGGTTCGAGGTCGTGCTCGGGCTCGCCATGGGTCTCGGCCGGCGCGCCTGGCACGTGCCGGGCCTGCAGGACCTGCTGGACCAGGCGCGGTCGGCCGAGGACGACGGCGTGGTGCGGCGCGCGGTCGACCTGTGGCTGGCGCCGCGCGACCAGCGCGACGCACGGGTGGAGCGCGTGCTCGCGGACGACCCGTCCACCATCACGTTGCCCTCGGTGCAGGCCGCGGTCTCGTTGCGCCGCACCGACCTGCTGGACCGGGTGATCGGCCGGTCCCCGCACGGCCGGTTCCTGCGCCGGGGCGTGCGGTACGTGCCGCCGTTCCGGCAGTGCTTCGACCGGTGGCTGCCGCGCCAGGTCACCGCGTTCGCCGCCGAGCTGGCCGCGCTCGGGACGTCCCGGCACGCCAACCCGTACGAACGCGCCGGCGCCGTGCGGGCGCTCGGCCGGCTGCCGGGCACGGCCGACCTGGTGCGCGGGTTCCTCGCCGACGGCGAGGTGCAGGTGGTGGAGGCGGCGCTGGCCGCGCTGGCGTGGACCGACGAGCCCGCCGACGTGCTGCCGGACCTGCTCGCGCACGTCGACACCGACCGCGCGCGGGTCGCCGTGTACGCGATGACCCGCTGCGCCCGGTTCACCTCGCCCGACCGGCTCGGCGCGCTGCTCGCACCCGTGCTCGAAGGGCCGAAGGTGACCGCGCGCAAGGAAGCCGTGCGGCTGATCGCGCAACACCGCACGCCGGGCGCGGTGGCGGCGTTGGCCGGGGCTTGGGAGAACGGCCATCGCGACGTGCGGCGCGCGTTGGTGTCCGCGACGCGGTGGTTCCTCGACGACGAGGCCGCCTGGGAGCTGCTGGCCCGGGCCGTCGCCGACGAGCACGCCGTGGCGGGCGCGGTGGTCCAGTGGCCCGACGCGGTGCCGCGCCGTCACCGCGCCCGGTACGCGGACCTGGTGCGGGTGCTCGCGGACTCGCCCGACCCGGACACCGCCCGGCTCGGGCTGGGCGCGGCGCCGTACTGGGCGCGCTGGTCGGAGGGCGGCGCCGAGCTGCTGGTCGGCCGCGTGACCGACCTCGCCGACACGGCGACCTGGTGGTACGCGCTGGTCGCTCTCGTGCGGCAGTCCACGACGGCCGACGTGACGCCACTGAGGGCCGTGGTCGCGGCGCTGCTCGCGCAGCTCGGCCGGTTCGACGCGGAGGAGGACCGCGACCTGCCCGCGCGGCAGCGGATCGCGGCGCTCGTGGGTCAGCTGGCCGAGAGGCGTGACTCGGACGGATCGCGTGCGGCCGCACGTGCCCTGGTCCCGGACCTCGTCGCGGCCGGGTGCCTGCCGTGGGCGGTCAAGCTCGCGGTGGTCGCCGTCCCGTGGGAGGAATCCGGCCCGGAACTGGACGCGTTGCGCGAGGTGGCACGGCTGGCCGTGCGGCCGACCATCGCGTGGCAGGCCGCCAGGGAACTGGCGGACGTGCTCCCGCACGTGCTGCGGCGGGTGTCCCGGCCGCGGCTGCTGGACGTGGCCGGGACCCTGGTCGCCGAGGGCGCGCCCGCGATGGCCCTGTCGATCACGACCGCCGCCGGTCGTGACGCCGGGTGGCCCGCGCAGTGGCGCGACCTGCTGCGCGGACTGCGCCGGCACGACGACCCGGACGTGCGCGAGGCCGCGTCGGAGGTGTTCACCAGCGCGGAGTGAACGCGGACGGCGTCAGCGGCCGGTGCCGGAGGTCAGCGGCGGGTCGCTGAGAGCGGAGGCGTGGAGCACGTAGTGGCGTGGTGTCAGGGCCGCGGGGTAGCGGGGGAGTGCGGCCATGCAGCGGAGGTGGGCTTCCTCCGGCGTGTGGACCTCGGGGGTGGCGGTCAGGTGGGCCACCAGCGGGATCCCGTTCTCGGCGGGCAGGATTCGGCTGGTGGACGGCGTGAGGGCGTCGTCCAGCAGTGCCTGCACCTCGGTCAGGTCCACCCAGCAGTTGTCCACGAAGTGCCAGTTGTCGGGGCGGACGATGGGCGGTAGCGCTATCGCCTCCCGCTGCGCCGCGGGGGTCAGGTTCGCGCGCGCCGCGGCGAGGAGCAGGCGCTCCACCGCCGAGAGCAGGGACTCGACCTCCTCGTGCGGGACCAGGCCGGTGTCGGCGGTCCAGACGTCCAGGACCAGGTGGGGCTCGACGCTGGTCAGGCCGAAGCGCAGCGGGGTGCCGTTGCGGGGGGTGGGGCGCCAGCGGATCGTCGTCTCGTCGAGGGTGGGAGGCGCGGGGGCTTGGCCGGTGAAGGGGGTGTTGGGGCCGAACCACGACTCCGGCACCGTGCTGTTGAACAGCGGGTCGTAGTTGAACACCAGGCCGCGGTCGTGCGCGGTCCGGTCGTCGGACGCCGACCGGGCCGCGGCGTCGTACCGGCCGTGCCTGCTGGACTCCAGGACGGCGGTCCAGGTGTGCCTGACCAGGGCGTCGAAGTCGTGGTCCACCACGTCCACGGCGGCCAGGCAGCCCTGGGCCAGGGTCCCCACGTACCCGGTCAGGGCGCGGTCGAAGCGGTTGCCCGACAGCAGGGGCAGGATCAGCTCCCGGTAGCCGGTGCGGTGGGACAGGACGGCGCTGATCGCCGCCAGGACGATGCTGGAGCGGCTCGTCCTGGTCCGGGCGGCGATCCGGCGCAGCGCCCGCCCCGCCGCCGGGGACGACATCTCCACCGCCATCGAGTCGCCGGTGGCGCGGGCGCCGGGGAGCAGGTAGAGCGCGCGCGGGGTCCGGCGGGACATCGAGTCCATGTGGTCGAGCGCCGCCCGTGCCCGGCGCCGTTCCAGCGGGGTGGCCTCGATCTCCACCTGGTCCAGCGGTTGGCGACGCGGTGGGCCGACCTCGCGGAGTGACGGGGTGGCGGTCAGTTCCCGGAACTCGTGCTTGAGCACCTCGATCGCCGCCCGGTCCACGGCCATGTGGGAGAACTCGGCGGCGCAGGCCACCACCAGGTCGTCCTGCTCCGGCGCCACCGCCACCACCAGGCGCACCGCGGGCCGCGTGCCGTCCGGCGCGTCCTGGAGCCGGCGCAGGAGCGCTGACGCCGCCGCGGGCTGGTCGGATTCGCCCCACGTGCCGTCGCCCAGCGAGCAGACGACCACCGGGACCACCCCGGACGCCGCCACGGTCTGCCGGGGATCCTCACGGCCCGAGTACGAGGTGCGCAGGCCTTCGTGGCGGGCCACCAGGACCGCCACGGCCGCGGTCACGTCCGCCACGTGGACGTCCCGGGGCACCGGCAGGTCCACGGCCAGGGTGGCGTGGAAGTGGTCCGGGGTCCGCATCAGCCAGCGCTGGATGTTGAGCTGCCCGAGCGTCAGCGGTCCTTCGCGGTGGCTCAGACCGGCGAACTCGACCGCCTCCGAGCGCACGGTGGTCAGGCGCACCCGTCGTTTCCGCGGCCGGGTGGGCGCGTTCATCGCAGTGCCGTCCGCAGCGCCGTCGTCAGGTCGCCGGCCTGGTGCCGGCGGACGGTGGCGTCGTCGGGCCAGGGGTTCGCCGTCTCGCCGAAGACGTCGACCGGAGCGGCCGACGGCGACGGCCGCCAAGCGGCGACGGCCCGGCCCAACGCCTCGCGCACCCGCGTCACCCGTGCCACGAACGCCGTTGTCGTGTCGGGCGGGACCAGGTCGCGTGCTTTCCAGTCCGCCAGCGCCTGCTCCGGGTCTGCGAGGTCGGAGGGCTCGGCCTCGACCAGGCGGGGGTCGAGGTCGGCGATCAGGCGCACGTCCGGGAGCAGGGCGGCGACTTCGAAGGCGATCACCGCGCCCGCGCCCGCACCGCCCAGGACGTAGGGGCCGGACGGGTGAGCGGCCCGGATCGCGTCGGCGTAGGCACGGGCCAGGGCCGGCACCGAGTCGATCGACGCCGAGTCGATCGACGCCGTGTCGTCGTACAGGCCGGGTGCCTGGAGGCCGTGCACCGCCTGGTCCTCGCCGAGGTCCTGCGCGAGCCGGGCGTAGCGGGCCACCTGGCCGTCGTCGGGGTGGATCAGGAACAGCGGGGTGCCGTCGCCGTCCTGGACGGGCACCAGGGGGCCCGCCAGGCGGCCGTTGTGCTCGCGCAGGGTCGCGGCGAGTGATTCGACCGTGGGGCGTTCCGCCATGACGTTCAGCGGTAGCCGGACGTCCAGTCCGGTGAGCACCGCGTTGATCACGCGGGCCGCGTCCAGGGAGTTGCCGCCCACGCCGAAGAAGTTCTCCCTGATGCCCACGCCGAAGCCGAGGACGTCCTGCCAGACGCGGGACAGCCAGAGCTCGACCGGGTCGCGGGGGCGGTGGTAGTCGGTGTCGACGGGTGTGTTCATCGGGGTGGTGCACCGCCCTCGGAGTCGGGAGACAGGCGCCAGCGCTGGAGCTTTCCGGCCGCCGTGCGCGGGAGTCGGTCGACGAACGTGAAGTGCTTGGGGATCTTGTAGCCCGCCAGCAGGCGTCCGCAGTGCGCGGCCAGTTCGACGCGGCGGGCCGTCTTGTCCGGCCGCAGGACCACGTGCACGCCCACCACCGATCCCAGGGTGTCGTGGGGGACGGCCAGCGCCACCGCGTCGAGCACCGCGTGGTGGTGGCGCAGTGCCGCCTCGACCTCCTCGGGGTCCACCTTCTCGCCGCCC
The DNA here is from genome assembly GCF_040295345.1 of Actinosynnema sp. NPDC002837. NCBI lineage: Bacteria > Bacillati > Actinomycetota > Actinomycetes > Pseudonocardiales > Pseudonocardiaceae > Actinosynnema > Actinosynnema sp. NPDC002837. The sequence continues at coordinate 76,289 of NZ_JBEOVG010000015.1, read as the reverse complement.
ACGTTGATCGTGTCGTGCGCGCGTGGTTCCAGGTAGAGGTAGCCGTCCTCGTCGAGCCTGCCGCGGTCGCCCACGGTGGCGAACCCGTCCGGCGTGGTGCGCACGGTCCGGTGGTCCAGGTAGTCGGCGCGGGTGATCGCGTCCGGGGTGCGCAGGTAGACGGTGCCGGGGGTGCCCGGCGGGGTCGGGCGCCCGGCGTCGTCCTGGATGCGGATCCGGGTGAGGACCCCGCGGCCCACCGTGCCGGGACGGGCCAGCCACTCGTCGCCGCGGGCCAGGGTCACGCCGATGCCCTCGGTCGTGCCGTACAGCTCGAAGACCCGCTCCGGGCCCAGCAGGTCGAGCCAGCCGCGCTTGGTGTCGTCGTCGCACTTGGCGGCGGTGTGCAGGACCGCCCGCAGGCTGTCGAAGTGGGCCGGGTCCGGGGTGGTCGCCAGGATCTCGCGCATGTGCGCGGGGGTCAGCTGCGCCCACTCGACGCCGTGCTCGCGGATCAGGTCGACGGTCCACCGCGGCGCGAAGAAGCGTTGCAGCACCACGGTGTTGGCGTCGAGGACCGCGTCCACGAACGACGTGAACGGCGCGGCGTGGTAGAGCGGGCCGACGATGAGGTGCCGCTGGCCGGTGCGCCACCCCGTCTGCCGGATGGCCAACGACGGTGTCCGGCGCGGGTCGTGGCGCAGCGGGCCCGGGCGGGCGGCGATCTTCGGGATGCCCGTGCTCGCGCCGGTCGCCAGGAGGTAGGCGACGCCGTGGTCCTCCTGGACGAACCGGGACTCCAGCTGTGACAGCAGGACGTCCCGTTCGGCGGGTGGCGTCGCCGGGTTGAGCGGGAACACCGGCACCTCGGCCGCCAGGGCCGCGGCGATGGCGACGGCCGCGTCCACGGTGTTGGCGGCCTCCACGACGGCGTACGGGCCGGTCGTCCGGCTCGCGGTCGCCGTGGCGCGGTCGGCGAACTCCCGCCACGACAGCGCCACCTCCGCCAGGTCGGCGTCGAAGCCGATCAGGGCGGGGCGCTCGGGCGCGTCGCGGGCGATGTCGGCGATCCGTCGGAGTACGGGGAGGTTCATGGTTGGCGGAGGACTTCCGCCAGGCGGCGCACGCTGGACGCGGTCATGAACTCGTAGACGTCGACGGGGCGGTCGAACTCGGCCTCGACGGCGGAGATGATGCCCAGGGCGGACAGCGAATCGCCGCCCAGCTCCAGGAAGTCGTCGGTGGCCCCCACCGCGCGCACGTCGAGCTGCTCCGCCCAGATGGCGGCGACGCGGCGCTCGACGTCGTCGCGCGGGTCCTCGAACAGGGTGCAGCGGCCGTCGGCCAGGGCGGCGGCGAGGTCGTCGGGGGTCACCGGCAGGGAGTCCACGACCAGCACGCCGACCGGGCCGTCCAGCTGCTGCCGGACGTGGTTGCGCAGCACCGTGCCGCTCAGGTACTCGGTGGGCTCCACCGCGGCCACGACGACGTCGCGCCCGTCGTGGCGCACGACCGCCACCTCCACCCGGCCGACGCCGGGGTGCGACTGCAGCAGCTCGGTAACCCGGGACGGGGTCATGCCGGCACTCCTCTCAGGTGGGCGGTCACGTGGGCGCGGACCTCGTCGTCGCGCAGCAGCTCCTCGTGCTCCACGTCGAACACGGTCAGGTGGACGTCGTCGTCCACCGGCAGCGGGTAGTCCCGGGAGTGCACGAACAAGGGCTCGCCCGCCTTCAGCTCGAAGCGGCCCCCGGAGGCCAGGAGCAGGTAGTCCATGTAGGTGCGGAAGCCCTTGACCAGTTCGCCGCGGAAGTAGTCGTCGAGCGACAGGCGGCCGGCGACCGACCGCATCAAGTCGTCGTAACGCGCGGCCAGGGCGTCGGCCACGCGGGGCAGGTCGTCGGGGTGCTCCTCGACCAGGGTGTCGGCGAGGGTCTGGGCGTCCTCCAGCTCCTGCTCGGTCAGGTGCTCGGCGGAGGCGTGGACGATGCCGCTGAACTCGCCCGCCAGGGAGCCCGCGCCGGTCCGCGCGGCGTCGAACAGCAGGACCCGCGGAGCGGGTTGCCGCTCGGCCACCGCGTCGGCCACGCAGGTGGCCAGCGACGCGCCGGCGCAGTAGCCCAGGACGGCGCGAACGGCGCCGCCACCCGCCAGGGCCTCGTCCGCCCACCGGGCGACCGCCTCGTCCAGCGGGCCCGCGCCGATCCGTCCCACGTGGAGGAAGGAGGCGTCGACGGTCGACGAGGCCGCCAGGTCGGGGAAGCCCGCGGACGCCCTCCCGCCGGGGAAGTCGAGGCACAGCACCAGGTCAGGTCCCCGGTCGGACAGTCGACGCCAACTGCTCAGCTCCACCGCCGGACCTCCCGATGACTTCGGCCAGTGCCGGGTAGTCGACCTTCCCGCCGGGCGTGCGCGGTAATCGGTCGACCTGCCGGAGGACAACGTGCCGGCTCGGCACGCCGAGCGAATCGGCCAAGTGCCGTCGCTGCCGCTCGTGAACGGCGGAGTCGCCCGCGCCGACGAGGTAGACCACGTCGTCGTCGGCGAGCACCGCGGTGGGGTGCTCCGGCCGTTCCACCAGGCGCTCCAGGTCGTCCAGGCTCGTGCGGACGCCGAGCACCTTGGCGATGCGCTTGGTGCGGCCGGTCAGGTACAGGTAGCCGGCATGCAGGTAGCCCAGGTCGCCGGTGTCCAGCACGTCCACTTCGGCGCCCCGGGCCAGGTCCTCCCGGCACGACGCGTAGCCCAGCATCACGCCCGGCCCCCGGTAGCGCACCGCGCCCTCGCCGGGGACGGCCCGGGCGTGCGGTGGGCCGGGGGCGATGGTGAAGACGCCGCCCGGCACGGCCCGTCCGACCGAACCGAGGCGCTCGGGCAGGTCGGCCGGGTCGAGCACGGCCATCCGGGACGTCGCCTCGGTCTGCCCGTACATCGTGAAGAACCGGCCGCCGCGCCGCCGCATCATCCCCGCCAACCGGGTGGTCAGCTCGTCGGGCAGCCGTGCGCCCGCCTGGGTCATCGTGCGGATCGCCGTGCGCTCCAGGAGGTTCACGTGCGCCGGCCCGAACGCCGCGTAGGTGGTCGGCACGGCCGCCAACGACGTCACGCCCGTGCGGGCCAGCCGGTCCCACGTCGCGAGCGCCAGCGGCGGGCTGTCGGACAGCACCACGCTCGCCCCGGCGATCAGGTGGCTGTTGAGCACGGAAAGCCCGTAGGCGTGGGTGATCGGCAACGTGGTGGCGGCGCGCTCGGCCGCGGTGATGCCCAGGGCGTCCACGATCGCACGGGAGTTGTCGGCGATCGCCGAGTACGACAGCCGAACCGCCTTCGGGCTTCCCGTAGTCCCCGAAGTCGTGAGCAGGAGGGCCGTCTCGTCGGAGATCGGGGTGAGCGGACCGCCGGAGGTGCGGCGGAAGACCGTTGCGCCGACCGGGGATTCGCCGGTCGGCCGGTAGCCGGCGGCCGTCAGGTCGTCGTGCGCGCCGGGCGCCGGGACGACGAAATCGGGCCGGTAGGCGGACAAGACCTCGGCGGTCGCGGGAAGGAATGCGACCGTGTGGCCCAACCGCAGTGCGGCGAGATAGGTCAGCACGGTGGGCAGGTCGCGGTCGCCCGCGCACAGCACGAGGGCCTTCTCGTTGTGCCGCAACGCGGTTCCGACCTGCTCCACCAGGTCGGACAGCTCGCCGTAGGTCAGCGCGCCACCGCCGGGCGGCACGACGGCGGCCGAGGGCGGCGGCGCGCCGACGCCGGTCACCAGGTCCAGCGCGGTCGTCGCCATGCCGCACATTCTGCGGTCCCGAAGCGAGCGCGGTCCATAGCGTCGGTTCGGCGAACGGTTGCTTGACGGCCGGGACCTGATGGCAAAAACTCTCCCTTCACCGGCCGGGAAAGGGCGCGTGGACGATGACCGCTGAGATCCGCGACTTCCTGCTGGAGTCGCTCACCGAGATGAAGTACAGCACCGACGGGATCGACGAGGACACCGTGCTCGGCCCCGCGGGCGCCGACCTGGAGTCGCTGGCCCTGGCCGAACTCGCCCTGCGGGTGGAGGACCGGTACGGGGTGCGCTTCGAGGTCGAGGAGGCCGAGTCCTTCGCCGGCCTGACCGTCGGCGAGTTCTGCGCCGTTGTCGCCCAGCGGATCAGCACCTCGGCCGCGACGTGACCGCGCGGGCCGCCGTCACCGGCATCGGGCTCGTCACGCCGGTCGGCACGGCGGTGGACGAGGTGTTCGACGCCGTCTGCGCGGGCCGCTCCGGGCTGTCCGCTCCACCGGAGGACCACGTGTTGCGCGGCGTCGTGGACGTCGCCGCGTTCGCCCCGCCGATCGCCGCGGACAGCGTGATCCCGGCCAAGGAAGCGCGGCTCGTGGACCGGTCGATCGTGATGGCGCTGCGGGCGGCCGAGGACGCGTTGGCGGACGCGGGCCTCGAAGTGGGCCGTGACGTGGACCCCTACCGGGTCGCCGTTGTGGTGTCGGGCGTCGGCGGGCTGGACACGCTGGCCGACCAGGCGGTGCAGCGGTCGCGGCGGGGACGGCTGGGCGTCAGCCCGTTCATGCTGCCCGGCGTGCTGCCCAACATGGCCGCCGCGCGCACCGCGATCAAGTTCGGGATCCGCGGCTACACCTCGTCGGTCGGCACGGCTTGCGCGGCCGGCGGCCAGTCCATCGGGGAGGCGCTGCGCATCCTGCGCGCCGGCGAGGCGGACGTGGTGGTGTGCGGCTGTTCGGAGGCTCCGCTGTTCCCGACCTTCGCCGACGCCTTCGGCAACGCCCTGGCCCTGGCCAAGGGCTGGCCCGACCCGGCGACCGCGAGCCGGCCGTTCGACCGCCGCCGCAACGGCCTGGTGCTCGGCGAGGCCGCGGGCGTGCTGGTGCTGGAGCGGCCGGGGTTCGCGCGGGCGCGCGGCGCGTCCGCGCACGCCGACGTGCTGGGCTGGGGCGCGACGAACGACGCCTACCACCCCACCACACCGCGCCCGGACGGCTCCAGCGCCGCGGCCAGCATGGAGATCGCCCTGCGCGACGCGGGCCTGACCACCGCGGACGTCGACTACCTCAACGCACACGGCACCGCCACCAAAGCCGGTGACGCCGCGGAGGCCAAGGCCATCACGAGCGTGTTCGGCGGCGCCATGCCGCCGGTGAGCTCGACCAAGGGCGTCACCGGGCACATGCTCGGCGCGTCCGGCGTGGTGGAGGCGGCCATCGGCATCGCCGCGCTGCGGCACGGGCTGCTGCCCCCGACGCACAACCTGGACGAGCCGGACCCGTCGATGGACCTGAACCACGTCCGGGACAAGGCCCTCGCCGCGCCCGCGCGCACCGTCATGTCCAACTCGTTCGGCTTCGGCGGCCACAACGTCAGCGTGATCCTCGGGCGCGCCGATGCGTGAGCGCCGAGTCACCGTCCCGTTCTCCGGACCCGGCGCGGGCACCGCGCCCCTGACGTGGGGCCAGAAGGCGATCATGCGCGACATGCGCGCGACCGGCTGGCCGCACAACAACAGCGGCGCGCACCCGTTGCCCGAGGGCGTGACCGTCGCGGACCTGGCGGCCCGGCTGGGCGCGATGATGTGCCGCCACCCCGCGCTGCGGATGAGGCTCGGCGTCGGCGACGACGGCGAGCCGTGCCAGGTGGTCGTGGAATCCGGCGAGATCGACGTCGAGGTGACCGCCTTCGACGACGACGTGGACCCCGCTGAGGTTTTGGGGCACAGCCACAAGATCTGGTTCGAGTGGATGATGACCCCGTTCGACGGCCACACCCCGTGGCTGGTCCGGCTGGCGGTGCTGGAGCACCGCGGCCAGGCGGCGCACCTGGTGTTCGCGGTCAACCACCTCGTCGCCGACGGCACGGGCACGCTGCTGCTGATGACCGGCCTGGGCGTCGGCGAGCTGGCCGACCGCCGGCCGGCCCCCGACGCCGTCACCGCGCTGGACCTCGCGCGCCGCGAGCAGACGCCCGAGGCGCGGCGCACCAGCGACGGCGCGATGCGCTACTGGGAGCGCCAACTCCGGGACCTGCCGCGCGCGACGTTCGGGGAGCCGAAGTACCCGGAAGGGCGGCTCGGGCACCGCTACTGGCACGGCCGGTTCAGGTCCTCCGCCGCCCACCTGGCCGTGCTGGCCATCGCCCGCCGCACGCGCACCGACACCGCGCGGGTGCTGCTGGCCGTGCTGGCCATCGCGATCGGCCGCGCCACGGGCGTGGACCCGCTCACCACCAACGTCATCGTCAGCAACCGGTTCCGGCCGGGCTTCGCCGACGTGATCGGCACGCTGAGCCAGAACTCGGTGGTGACGCTGGACTTGCGCGGCACGGTGGACGAGGTGGTGGCGCGGACCCGGCACGCGGCGACGGCGGCGTGGATGCGCGCCTACTACGACCCCGACCAGCTCGACCGCCTGGTCGACCGCCTCGACGCCGAACGCGGCCACCCGGCCGCGGTCACCTGCCGCATCAGCGACCTGAGGTTCAGCACCCGCCCGGACGCCGAGGAGCTGACCGACGGCGAGCCCGTGACCGAGGAGCGGGTGCGGGCCGAGCTGCCCCGGACGTTCCTGTCCTGGGACGGCCACCTCGACGCGATGCCCGACCAGCTGTTCATCAGCGTCGAGGACCGCCCCGGCACGATCCACCTCCAGATGGTGTTCGACATGGCCGTGCTCACCACCGACCAGGTGGAGACGATGCTCCACGCGGTCGAGGAGGTGGCGCTGGCGGCCGCGTTCGACCCGACCGCGCCCGCTATCGGCCCCACGTCACCGGCAGCTCCCGGAAGCTCCTGACCACCAGGCCGGGCTTGAGGCGCAGCTCCGACTCCGGCACGGCCAGGCGGAGGCCGGGCAGCCGGCGCAGCAGTCCGCCCAGCGCCTCCTGGAGCTCCATGCGGGCCAGCGAAGCGCCGATGCAGTGGTGCGGGCCGGCGCCGTAGGCGATGTGCGGGTTGGGGGAGCGGGTGAGGTCGAGCCGGTCGGCGTCCGGGAACACCGACTCGTCGCGGTTGGCCGACACCACGGCGGGCAGCACGACCGAGCCCGCCGGCACCGGGACCCCGCCCAGGTCGATGTCCTCGAGGGTGACCCGGGGCATCAGGATGCCGCTCTCGCCGAGCTGGATGTAGCGGGTCAGCTCCTCCACGGCCACCGCGACGGCGTGCGGGTCGTCGCCGCGCAGGGCGGCGAGCTGGTCGGGGTGGCTCGACAGGACGGTGACGAACAGGTTGATCTGGTTGGTGGTCGACTCGTGGCCGCCGGCGAGCAGCCCGGCGGTGACGGAGACGAGTTCCCGCTCGGACAGCGAGTCCTCCCGGTCCCACGCGGCGACCAAGGCGCTCATCAGGTCGTCGCCGGGGTTCGCGCGCCGCTTCCCGATCAGCTCCCCGAACGCGGCCAGCGCCGCGCGCGGCGGGCCCGGGTCGGCCCGCCAATCGCCGACCAGCGCGTCCGACCACTCCTTGACCCGGTCCTGCTCCTCGTCGGCCACGCCGAACAGCCCGCTGATCACGGCGATGGGCAGCGGCGCGGACACGTGCGCGCTCAGGTCCGCGCCGGGGCCGGCCTGTTCGAGGCGGTCGATCATGCCGTCCACGAGCCCGGCCACCGTCGCGCGCAGGTCCTCGACGCGGCGTGCGGTGAAGGCGCTGCCGACCACGCGGCGGACCTTGGTGTGCAGGGGCGGGTCCATGCCCAGCAGCGAGTCGTCGGCCAGCGATCCCAGTTCCCACTCCGGACCCTTCGGCCCGGTGGCCGCGGCACGGCTGAACCTGGGGTCGCTGAAGACTTTCCGGACGTCCGCGTGCCGGGTCGCGAGGTAGGCGAGGGTGCCGTCGGGCAGTTCCACCCGCGGCACCGGGTCCTCGGCGCGCAGGCGCGCGTACTCCGGCGACGGGTGGTGCAGCGACGGCGCGGGCGGGAGCGGGAAGCGGATCACGGGTGGCGTCCTTCGGCGTAGGCAACGAGCTGGTCGACCACCTGGGCGGGGGTGGGCATGGCGTGGATGCGGTCGCGCAGCAGTTCGGCGGCCTCCCGCCACGGCCCACCGTCCATCAGCGCGGCGACGCTGTCGCGCACCGACGCGACGTCGGGCTCCTCCAGCACCAGGCCCGCGCCGGACACCAGCAGGCGTTCGCCGTTGAAGTGCTCGTCGCCGACCTGCGGCAGGATCAGTTGCGGCACACCGTGGACGAGGGCGGTCATCATCGTGCCCGCACCGCCGTGCTGGACGAACGCCGCGCTGCCGGGCAGCGCCAGGCGCAGCGCGAGGGGCGCGTCGGCCACCCGCACCGTGTCGGGCAACGGGGGCAGCGCGTCGCGGTGCGCCTTGGCCACGGCGACGACCACGTCCGCGCCCAGGTCGGCCACGGCGCGGATGACGTCCGCGAGATCGGCCCGCTCGGACAGCCCCGGCCCGGCGACCGTGCCGCCGGTGACGCACACGCGCGGGCGGCTCGGCGGTTCGTGCAGCCACGGCGGGAGGACGTGGGTGCCGTTGTAGGGCAGGTAGCGCATCGGCAGGCTCGGCACGGGCAGCGGAACCTGGAGCGGCGCGGGCACGGGGTCGATCATCAGGCCGCCCGCCACGCGCACGTCCGACGACGTGATCCCGAAGCGGCGTGCCAGCGGGCCGAAGACGCCCTCGTGGTCCCACGCCAGCGTGGAGCCGTGGTCCGGTCCCCACAGGACCTGCGCGCCGGGCACGTCCAGCACGGCCGCCGCCACGGCCGCGGCGAGGTTGAACGGCTCCCACAGGAGGAGGTCCGGCCGGAAGGACCGTCCGAACGCGACCAGGTCGTCCACCCAGGCGTCGGCCATCTGAACCACACCGCCGTCCGGGGTGATCGTCGGACCGTCCGGATCGGGCGCGCCGGTGCCGCCACCGACCTTGCCGATCCGGTCGGTGAACACGGCCTCGAAGTCCAGGTGCGGACCCAGCGGCACGGCGACCAGGCCGGCCTCGTCCACGACCGGCGCGAGCCCGGGTTGGGTGGCCACCAGCACCTCGTGCCCGGCGGCCTGCAGCGCCCACGCCAACGGCACCAGGCAGTAGAAGTGCGAGCGCCAGCCCCAGGTCGAGATCAGAATGCGCACCCGGCATGCTAACCCGCGCACGGGGCGTGCGGAATCCGTTGACGCAGCGGGGGTTCGGGCGCAGTCTTATCCGCCGTGGCCGCCTTACCCGAATTGCGCCGGTACCCCTTCGAGCCGTTCACCGGCGAGCTGTCGCCGGAACTCCTCGGCATGATCGAGACCGACCCGGTGAGCCGGGTGCTGCTGCCGGACGGGGAGCCCGCCTGGCTCGTGCTGGACTACGCCGGGTGCGTCAAGGTGCTGGCCGACCCGCGGTTCAGCCGGGTGCTGCACCGGCCGCCGCCGGACCAGCCGCCGCTGCGCGACCTCAACCAGGACGGCCCGGCGCACGCGGCGGTGCGCCGGGTGGGCAGCCGCGCGTTCGGCGGTCGCCGCATGGCGCACTACCGCCCGCGCGTGCAGGCCCTGGTGGACGAGCTGGTGGACGCGATGATCGCCGGGCCGCGGCCCGCCGACCTGGTCAGCGGTCTCGTCGCGCCCTTGCCGCTGCTGGTGATCTGCGAGGTGATCGGTGTCCCGGCCGCCGACCGCGAGCGGTTCTACGGCTGGCTCGCGGGCCTGAACTCGGTGGTGGACTACAACTCCGCGGAGGCCGCGAAGTCGCTGTGGGTCTACCTGGCGGGGCAGCTGGCCGCCAAGCGGGTCGAGCCAGGCGACGACCTGCTGTCGGTGTGGCTGGAGGGCGGCGACGACCACGGCCTGTCCGACGACGAGATCATCGTGCTGGCCATGGGGTTGCTGCGCGGCGGCCTGGAGGTCGGCTCGACGGCCGCGGGCGTGCGGGTGCTGTTCCAGCACCCGGAGCAGCTGGCGGAGCTGGTGCGGTCACCGGAGAAGATCCCCGCCGCGGTGGAGGAGATCCTGCGGTACACCGCAGTCAGCAGCATGTTCCGGGTGCAGGTCGTCACCGGGGACGTGACCGTCGGCGACGTCGCGATGAGCGCCGGGGACCGCGTCATGGCCGTCCCGTGGGTGGCCAACCGCGATCCCCGGGTCTTCAAGGACCCCAACGTGTTCGACATCGACCGGGTGGCCCGGACGGCGCACCTGGCCTTCGGCTACGGGCCGCACTTCTGCCTGGGCACGGCCCTGGCCCGGATGGAGGTCGAGCTGTCCATCGCGACGCTGCTGCGCCGCCTGCCGGGGCTCGCGCCCGCGATCGGGGTCGAGGAGCTGCCGTGGCGCCACGACCGGATCAACGGGGGCATCGAGAGGTTCCCGGTGGTGTGGCGGGAGGATCAGTAGCTCTCCACCGCGTTGACCCGGTCGGGCCAGTACCGCTCGCCCGGCGCGGGCTGGTAGTGCTCCCAGCGCGGCGGGTTGCCCGTCGGCACGTCGCCCAGCACCGTGATGCGCTGGCCGCGGCGGCGTTCGCGGTAGTCGTTGACGGCGTAGTGCTGGGTGACCCGGTTGTCCCACATGGCCACGTCGCCGGGCTGCCAGCGGAAGCGGCAGGTGAACTGCGGTCCCTCGGAGAACCGGAACAGGTACTCCAGCAGGGCGTCGCTCTCGTTGCGCGACAACTGGGGGATGTGCGAGGTGAACAGGCGGTTGAGGTAGAGCGAGCGACGGCCGGTCTCCGGGTGCACGCGCACCACCGGGTGCTCGGCGCGGCTGGAGAACTCGTCGCCCACGCGGATGGTGTGGATCGCGGTCAGGCCGTCCACCAGGTCGCGCAGCGGGGCCGACAGCGACTCGTAGACCAGGCACTGGTTGGTCCACATGGTGTCGCCGCCGTGGGGCGGCAGTTCGTTCAGGTGCAGCACCGACGCGATCGGCGGGCTCTCGTGGAAGGTCATGTCCGTGTGCCACACGTCGACCTTCGCCCCGTCCTCCGAGTCGATGACGACGATCTCCGGGTGGCTCTCCAGCCGCGGCAGGTAGGGGTGCAGCTCCACCTCGCCGAAGCGCCGCCCGAAGTCGATGTGCGCCTGCGGCGTCAGGTTCCCCTGACCGCGCAGGAACACCACCTGGTGACGCAGCAGCCGATCGCGGATCAGGTCGAACTGCTCGTCGGTCAACGTGTTCAGGTCGATGCCGCTGATCTCCGCGCCGAGGGCGCCGGACACCAGCCGGATTTCCGGGGCGGTCACACTCGTCATCGGGCCATTCTGTGCCACGAAGGGGGTTTGGTCCACGGGTTGACTGCGGTGGTGCGGTTCGGGACGCTGCGCCGATGCCGCCCGAGAACGCAGGGGAGCGCTTGGACGCGCTCACCGACCTGGTCACCCCGATGGCCGTGCGCACGGCGGTCACGCTCCGCGTGCCCGACCTGATCGCCGACGGCGCCACCGACCTGACCGAGCTGGCGCGGCGCTGCGGCGCCGACCGCGACGCGTTGGGCAGGTTGTTGCGCCACCTGGTCCACCGCGAGGTGTTCGCGGAGGTCTCACCGGACGTGTTCGCGTTGACCGGACTGGGCGAACTGCTGCGCGACCGCGGCGACACCGGCTACGGCACGAGGTTCGACCTGGACGGCTTCCCGGCGCGGATGGACCTGGCCGCGCTCGGCCTGCCGCACGCGGTCCGCACGGGCGAACCGGGCTACGCGTCGGTGCACGGCCGCGACTTCTGGTCCGACCTGGACGCGACCCCGGAGTACCGCGCGCACTTCGACCGGCTGATGGCCGGGCTCCAGGCGATGACCGCGCCGCAGGTGGCGAAGCTCTACCCGTGGCCGGAGGCGGGGCTGGTGGCCGACGTCGGCGGCGGCTCGGGCGCGCTGCTGGCCGAGCTGCTGGCGGCGCACGGGCACCTGCGCGGGATGCTGGTCGACCGGGCCGAGCCGGTGGCCACGGCGGCGGCGCGGTTCGCCGAGAACGGCTTGGGCGACCGGGTCGAGGTGGTCGAGGGCGACTTCTTCCAGCCGCTGCCCGCAGGCGCGGACGTCTACGTCGTCTCGCGCGTGCTGACCGACTGGAACGACGCGTCCGCCGCGACGATCCTGCGCCGTTGCGCCGAAGCGGCCGGTCCGGACGGACGAGTGCTCGTGGTCGAGGTGCTGCCCACCGAGCCGCACGTGCCGCACCTGTCGCCGTTCGACCTCCGCATGTTGGTGGAGGTGGGCGGTCGGGAGCGCGACCGCGCGGCGCACGACGCGCTCGCCGCGTCGGTCGGACTGGCGCCGGCGCGGACGTTCGCGGGCTCGGATGGCTTGGCGCTCATGGAGTTCCGGTCGGCGTTGCGCTGATCGGCTTCTTGCCGCGGGATTCCCCGCGCCTTACCGTCACGCTGAGCGTCAAACCTGTCGCCTGTCGAAGGGCGGACGCGCATGACCGTTTCCGACTCACCGCAGTATCGGACTTTCCTCGACGGTCTGGCCCGCAGCGAGTCGGGACGGCTCCTCCAGGAGGAGTTGCGCCGCCGTTGGCCGGAGACGACCGACGAGCTGGCTTCCATGGCGCGGTTCGCCCTGGTGCCGGCGGGGAAGCTGCTGCGCCCGCTGATGGCGCTGCACACCGCGCAGGCCGTCGGCGGCGACCCGCTCCGCGTCACCGCGGCCGTGCTCGCGCTGGAGTACGTCCACACCGCGACCCTCGTGCACGACGACATCATCGACGGCGACGACGTGCGCCGCGGTCGGCCGTCGGTGCACGCCGCCTACGGAGTCCCGAACGCGATCGTCACCGGCGACGGCCTGATCTTCAGCGCCTTCGAGTCCCTTGTGGACGAACCGTGGTCGGCCTCGCCCGCGCGCGTCGTGGCGGCGGTCGGCGAGCTGGCCGAGGTCGGCCGTGACCTGTGCCGCGGCCAGGTGCTGGAGTCGCGCCTCGTCGGCGACCTGGAGGAGGGCGCGCGCTGGTACGAGGAGATGGTGCGCCTCAAGACCGGCGCGCTGTTCCGGGCCGCCTGCTACATCGGGGCGACGCTGGGCGGCGCCGGCGCGGACACCGGCACGATGCTGGCCTCCTACGGCGAGCACGTCGGCATCGCCTTCCAGATCCGCGACGACCTGCTGACCTTCGTCGCCACGCCCGAGGAGACCGGCAAGCCCGGCGACAGCGACCTGCTCAACGGACGGCCGACGCTGCCGGTGCTGCTGGCCTACGAGGCGGCCGACGAGGCCGATCGGCGGGAGCTGCGGGACGTCCTGGGCCGCCGCGCCGCCCGGGAGGGCGACGTGCGGTGGGTCCGGGACCTGGTGACGGCCTCCGGCGCGGTGCAGAGCGCGCGCCGGCGGATGGTGTCGCACGTGGAGTTGGCGCTGGCCGGGCTGGCGGGGTTGTCACCGTCGCCGCACGCGACCGCGCTGGCCGACATCGCGCGCTGGACCACGAGCGGGGCGCGGTGAGCGCACCGCCGTTCGGCCGGGGGTGAGGACGTGGGCTTCGGCGCGGCGGTCCGGGCGCACGTGGAGACGTGGCGCCCTTACACGCTCTGGTACGTCGGGCTGGTCGGGCTCGGTGGCGCGGTGCTGGCCGGCGCGGCCGGGCACCCGTGGCGGCTGCTCGCGGCGTGGGCCGCGCCCACCGCGGGCTGGCTGGGCGGGCACTACCTGGGCGACTACTTCGACCGGCACCTGGACGCCATCGGCAAACCGCACCGACCGATCCCGTCGGGACGGTTGAGCCCGCGCGTCGCCCGGGCGTGCGGTGTGCTGTGCATGCTGGTGGTGGCGGCGATCGCCGTGCTGGGCGGGTGGCCGACGCTGCTGGCCGCCGTGCTCGGCGTGTTAGGGATCGTCGCCTACAGCCGCTGGGCCAAGGCGCGCGGCATCGCGGGCAACCTGGTGCGCGGCGCGCTCGGCGCGATCGCCCTGGTGTACGGGGTGTGCGTGGCCGGGACGTGGCCGTCGTCGGGGATCGCCGCGGTGGTGGCGATGGCGGCGGTGTTCTGGCTGCACGACACGGCGTCCAACCTGGTCGGCGCGCTGCGCGACGTGGACGGCGACCGCGCGGGCGGCTACGGCACGCTGCCGGTGCGCCGCGGCACGCCCTTCGCGGTGTGGACGGTCCTCGCGCTGTACCTGGCGGTGATCGGCGCGGCAGTGGCGGGCGGGCTGCTGTCCGCGGTCGGCGACCGCACGGCGTACCTGGTGACGCTGGCCGTCGTGGCGGCGCTGGGCGTGCTCGCGCTGGCGCCCCTGGTCCGGCGGCGCGCGGACGTGCCGGTGGTCGTCGCGCTGCGGAGCCACGAAGTGCTGGTGGTCGAACGGCTCGTGCTCGCCTCGGCGACCGTCGGCCTCGGCCTGGGCGTCGGCTGGCAACTGGGGCTGGCCCTGCCGCTGGCCGCGCTGACATGGTGGACGCAGTCGGCGATGCGGAGCAGGCACGAGCTGGGCACGTCCCGGCCGCCCGGGGCCCGCTCGCGCCGCCTGATCCCGTTGGAGGACAAGACATGACAGCCGTGTCGCTGGTCGACGTCGCGAAGGCCGTGGAGCGCGGCGCGGAGGCGCTGCTGGCCCGGCAGCGCCCGGACGGCGCGTTCACCGACGACCCGCCCGCCTCCGTGCTGGGCACCGCGGGCACGATCACGGCGCTGCACGCCGCCGACCCGGTCGCCCACGCCGACCTCGTCGCGGGCGGCGCGGCTTGGCTGCGCGACCGACAGCGCGACGACGGCGGCTGGGGCGGGGTGGACGGCGCGCCCAGCGAGGCCGTGCCCACCGCCATCGCCACCGCCGCCCTGCGCGTCGTCTCGCCGGAGGTCAGCGCGACGGCCGTGACTGCCGGGCGTGCCGCGTTGGCTGCGCTGGGCGGGGTGGACGCGGTGACCGACCGCGCGGTGGCTCTGATGTGCCGGCAGTTCCTGACCCTGGCCGGGCTGACCGCCGAGGCGGGTGCGCTGCGGCGGCTGCCGCTGGAGATCGTGCTGGCCGACAAGCTGCGGCGGCGGCTGATCTCGTTCCGCACGACGCCGTTCGTCGGCCTGGCGCTGGCCCAGGACGGCCTGCTGCCCACGGGGCCGGTCCGCCGGTTCACCCTGCGCCTGGCCCGTCCGGCGGCTCTGCGACTGGTCCGCGCGGTGTACGAGCACGAGGGGCGCACCGGGGCTCTCAGCGAGGACCCGTGGCCGGCCGCCCTGGTGCTGCTCGGCCTGGCGCGCTCCGGCGAGGCGCCCGACATCGCCGACGCCATCGCGGGCTGGCTGCGCGCCGCGGTCCGGCCCGAGGGCGCGTGGGACGCGGTGGCCAACCTCGACCTGACCCGCACCGGCTACGCCACCACCGGCCTGGTCGCCGCCGGGTACGCCGCGGACCCCCGACTGCGCGCGGCCCGCGACTTCCTGCACGCCGCCCGCACCACCGAGCCGTTCACGATCCTGGACGTCCCGGCGGGCGGCTGGAGCTTCTCCACCCGGCGCGGCTGGCCGGTGACGCTGGAGTCGGCCGAGATCCTCAGCGCGCTGGCCGGGCTGCCCGGCGCCGCCGAGGACGCCCACCTGCGCGGTGGGCTGGAGTGGCTGACCGGGCGGCAGGACACGCGCGGCTCGTGGAGCCTGTGGGTGCGCGACACCAAGCTCGCCAACGACGGGCCGTGCCCCGCGATCACCAGCCAGGCGATCCAGGCCCTGCTGGACGCGGGCCGCCCCGCCGACGACCCGGCCGTGGCCTCCGCCGTCGCGTGGCTGCTCACCGCGCAGAACCCGGACGGCACGTTCGAGAACCTGTGGTACCGCGACCACACGTCCGGGACCGCCGTCGTGGTCGCCGCGCTGGCGCGGGCCGGGCACGACGGGCACGAGGTCGTGCGCAAGGCGGTGGACTGGTTGTTACGCACCCAGCTGCCGGACGGCTCGTGGGGCCCGGGCGACGGGACCGAGGGCTCGGTCGAAGAGACGTCCTGGGCGGTCCAGGCGCTGCTGGCGGCGGGAGCCGGCGCGGACGCGGTGGACCGGGGCGCGGCCTGGCTGGTGGCCGCCGCCGGACCGGACGGCGGGTGGGAGCCCACGCGGGTGTGCAACTACATCCGCCACCACGTGCGCTACGCCAACGGCGTGGTCACGCAGGCCGTGGCGCTCAAGGCGCTGGGCGAGTACCGGGCCGCCGTCCGATGACGCTCCCGGGGACCGTCGACGTGGCGGTGTCCGGCGCGGGCGCGGCCGGGCTGGCCGCCGCGCGGGCGCTGGGCGGGACCGGCCTGCGGGTGCTGGTGCTGGACCGCAGGCAGACCCCCGCGCCGACCGCCAAGGGCGAGATCCTCCAGCCCGGCGCGGTGCGCGTGCTCGACGACTGGGGCGCGCTGGACGACCTCAGGGCCGCCGACGCGCGCCCGGTGGACCGGCTGGCCATCCGCGACGGCGACGGCACCGCGCTGCTCGCCGTCGAGTACGGCACCCTGCCCGGTCCGCACCGGCAGGTGCTGTGCGCGGCCTACGAGGACCTGTGCGCGGCGATCACCCGCTCGCTCCCCGAGACCGTGGAGATCGTCCGCGGCGTGCGCGTGGACGGGGTGCTGCGCGAGGGCGGACGGGTCGCGGGCGTGGCGGTCGACGGCGGCGAGGTCCGCGCGCGGTTGGTCGTGGCGGCCGACGGCATGTCCTCGGCGCTGCGCAAGGACGCCGGGATCAGCGTCGACCGGGACGAGTACCCGCACCGGCTGCTGGCCTTCGACGTGGCCGACGCGGACGTGCCCGGCGAGGTGACGGCCTACCGCACCGCGCGTGGCCTGCGGCTGGTCTACCCGTTGCCCGGTCGCCGCTGCCGGCTCTACGTCCAGGTCGCGCCCGACGAGTTCCGCGCCACCGGGTTGGCCGAGCTGGGCCGCTGGGTCGGCGGCGTGCTCGCCGAGGTGCCCGCGCTCGCGCCGCTCGCGCCCGCGCTGGAGGCGAGCCTGCACCGCCGGCAGCTGTTCGGGGTGTCCCGGCTGCGGGCGGGCCGGCTGGCCGTGCCCGGCCTGGCGCTGGTCGGCGAGGCCGCGCACGCCGTGCACCCGATGGCGGCGCAGGGCGTGAACAGCTCGCTGGCCGATGCCGAAGGGCTGGCCGAGGCGTTGGGAGAGGTGCTGGCCGCGCGGTCGGTGATGGGCGAGGAGCCGGCGGTGGACGAGGCACTGGCGGCGTACGAGGCGGCCCGGCGGCCGAGCCTGGACCACATTGCGACGGTCAGCCACAACGCCGCCCGCATGATCACCGCCCTGTCCGGCGCACCCCGGCTGCTGGGCGCGCGGATGATGCGCCGCACCGCGGCCAACCCCCGGCTGCTGCGGCGCACCGCGGGCAACATGTCCGGCACGGACGTCCGGCCGCTGACGTTCGTCGACCGGCTCTACCAGCTGGGCGTGCTCGCCGACCGGCGTGCCCACGACCTGCCCGCGGCCGACCCGAGGGGAAGCGAGGTCCGATGACCGCCGTCGACGCCGACCGGCTGCACGACCTGTCCATGAACGAGACGCCCCACCCGCCGCTGCCCGCGCTGCGGCAGGTGGTCGCCGAGGGCGCGGCGCTGCTCAACCGCTACCCCGACCGGTTGGCCGGGGCGCTCACCGCCGGGCTGGCCCGGCACCTGGGCGTCGCCCCGGAGGCGGTGCTCGTCGGACCTGGCTCGGCGGGGCTGTTGCAGCACCTGGTGCAGTCGTTCGGGCCGAGGCCGGAGGTCGTGCACGCGGCGCTGTCGTTCGAGGGGTACCCCCTGATCGTCGCCAACGCGGGCGCCGAGGGCGTGCCCGTGCCGATGGACGGCTACCGGCACGACCTGCGCGCGATGGCCGACGCCGTCACCGGCGCCACCCGGTGCGTGCTGATCTGCAACCCCAACAACCCCACCGGTTCCGCGCTGGGCCGCGCCGAGCTGGAGGAGTTCCTCGGCCGCGTGCCCGCCGACGTGCCGGTCGTGATCGACGAGGCCTACCGGCACTTCGTCACCGACCCGGACTTCCCGGACGCGCTGGACCTGTACCGCGACCACCCGAACGTGTGCGTGCTGCGCACCTTCTCCAAGGCCTACGGCCTGGCCGCGCTGCGCGTCGGCTACGCGGTGCTGCCCGCGGACCGGGTGATGGCCGCGCGGATGACCGGCATGGTGTTCTTCGCCAACTCCCTGGGCCAGGCCGCCGCGCTGCGCGCGCTCGACCCGGACGTCACCGAGGAGCTGTCGCGGCGGTGCGCCGACGTGGCCGCGCAGCGCGCCCGGCTGGTCGCCGGGCTGCGCGACGCCGGGTACACCGCGCCCGACAGCGAGGCCAACTTCGTGTGGCTGCCGCTGGGGGAGGACAGCGCCGCGTTCACCGCCGACGCCCGGGCCGCGGGCATCCTGGTGGCGTGCCTGGACGGTCGGGGTGTGCGGGTCACGGTCGGCACGGCCGAGGCCAACGACCGGTTCCTGGCCTTCGCCCGCTCCCGGAGGTGAGCGCCGCGCCGGGCCCCGGCGCGGCGCGCGTCCCTACCAGCCCGCCTTGATGGTGGACGCGATGTGCCCGCGCTCGTCCTCGGTCAGCCACCAGCCGACCGGGATGGACACCATCCGCGCGCCCACGCTGTCCAGGCCGGGCAGCAGCGCGGCGTACTCGCGCACCGTCGTGTAGACGTCGTTGCGCTCGTGCACCTGGCTGGCCATGATGCCCGCCTCCTCCATGCGGCGCATGAACCCGTCGCGGTCGTCGACCTTGATCGTGTAGATCCAGAACGACGACTCGCGGTCGGGCGCGCGTTCGGTCAGCTCCAGGCCCGGCACGTCGGCGAGCTCCGCGTCGAAGTACGCGGCGTTGCGCCGGTGCTTGGCCACGATCTCGTCCACGTGGTCGAGGTTGGCCAGGCCGATGCTGGCGTTGATGTCGTTCATGTGGAACTTGAAGCCGAACTCGGGGATGTCGTTGAGGAACGAGAACCGGGCGTTGGTCTCGCGGTCGATGCCGTACCACCGCAGCAGCCGCGCCCGGCGGGCCAGTTCCTTGTCCGGCAGCACGACCAGGCCGCCGTCACCGGCGGTGAGGTGCTTGATGGCCTGGAAGCTGAACACCGAGATGTTGCCGTGGTTGCCCAGGTGCTTGCCGTCGAACGTGGCGCCCCAGGCGTGCGCGCAGTCCTCGATCACCATGGGGCGCACGCCGTGCACCTTCTCCGCCTGGTCCAGCACCTCGGCCAACCGCCGCAGGTCCACCGGGTAGCCGGCCCAGTGCACCACGATGATCGCCTTGGTCCGCGGGGTGATCTTGCGGGCCAGGTCGTCCAGGTCCATGTTGAGGTTGGCGGGATCGACGTCCACCCAGCGCGGGCGCAGGCCGTTGGCCAGCACCGGCCAGTTGGTGGCGCTGCACGTCATCGGCGTGGTCAGCACTTCGCCACCGTCGCCTCTCACGCCGCCGGTGACCAGGTGCAGGGCTAAGTGCAGGCCCGAGGTGGCGCTGTTGACGGTGGCGAGCTTCGGGTTGCCGATCCGGGTGGCCAGGGCGGTCTCGAACTCGTCCACCTTGGCGCCCTGCCCGATGAAGCCGCTGGTCAGGACCTTCTCGACGAGGGCCGGCGCGGTGCCGGACATCGCGACCTTGAACAGGGGGATCATGCGTGCTCCTTCGTCGTGCGGCCGGTTTCCGCCTCAGCGCACCTCGATCCCGACCAGGCAGAGGTAGCGCAGTTCGCGGTCGTACTCGCCGACCACCACCAACCCGCCCGGCTCGGCGAGCGCGTCGGCCAGCCGCCACCACACCCCGGTGAGCGGCTGACCGGCGGGCGCGCGGTCGGGACCTTCGGGCCACACCGCGGACAACGCCTCGCCCAGCACGAGGCGCACCCGGTCGTGACCGGCGGACAGGTCGGCGATCGTCCGGGCCGCCAGGTCCGGCACGGCCTCCGGGGCCACGTCCGGGAACTGGTGGAGGTCCGTGACGCGGTGGCCCGCGTCGTCACCGCAGAGCAGGGCGACGCCGCGGTGCTCGCGCGGCGGCGTCGCCGTGGAGTCGTAGGGCAGCCCGCCCTGCTCGACGGCCACCACCAGCGCCCGCCGCGGCGCGCGGTCGCGGACCAGGCGCAGCGCGGTGAACGGCGCGGCGCTGCCCTGGTCGCAGACCGCGAAGGACAGCGGCGTGCCGGGGCAGACGTGGCTGAGGTAGGTGGCCGTGGCGCGGCCCGGCCACAGGTCGTGGATGGAGAACGCCAGCACCGGCAGGTCCACCGGCCCGTCCGCGACGGCGGCCACCAGCGCGGCGGCCATCTCGCCGTAGGACTGGCCGGACAGCTCCGGCGCCCGCACCGATCCCGACAACTCCGGTGTCCGCGCGGATCCGGTCAGCCCCGGCGCTTGCGCCGATCCGGCCAGGTCCGCGAAGTACTCCGCCACGACGGCCCGGTGCGCGTCGTCGGCCAGGAAGACCGCCGGGCTGGGGAAGACCCGGCGCTCGGCGCGCAGCACGCGCACTACCAGGGCCTGCAGTGCGAGGCGATGATCGCGGCCGGC
Source organism: Actinosynnema sp. NPDC002837 (assembly GCF_040295345.1). Lineage (NCBI taxonomy): Bacteria > Bacillati > Actinomycetota > Actinomycetes > Pseudonocardiales > Pseudonocardiaceae > Actinosynnema > Actinosynnema sp. NPDC002837. The sequence goes on along the minus strand of NZ_JBEOVG010000015.1, from coordinate 55,885 downwards.
TGGCCCACCGTCCGCAGCTCGTCGGTGCGCATCTTCTCCACGTCGATCTGCACGCCGAGCCGCTCCTCGACCTCCAGCAGCAGCTCCAGGCCCAGCGACGAGCTCAGGCCGAGCTCGTCGGCCATGTCCATGTCCTCGGTGACCGGCCCGTCCCGTTCGGACAGCCGCGCGATCACCTCGGTCATCGCCTCGACCACGCGGGGCCGCAACTCGGTGTCGACCTGGGCGTCGGGTGCGGTCATGGCGGCCTCCTGGGTGGAACGGACTCAGTGCTGGAACACCGTCGCGGTGAACGTCGCCCCGGCGCCCGCGCCGACCGCGGCCACCAGGTAGCGGTCGCCCTCGCGAAGCAGCCCGCGTTCGCGCGCCGTGCTGTAGTTGGCGAACGCGTCGGAGCAGAACAGGTGGCCGTTGACCGGCACGTTGGACAGCAGCACGCGCTCCACCGGGAAGTCCATCAGCAGGCAGAGCCGTTGCCAGGTCACGACGTTGTCGTTGTGGGGCAGCACCAGGGCGATGTCGTCCAGCTCCAGTCCGGCCCCTGCCACCGCCTCGCGGATCACCTCGGCCAGCAACGGCCGGTACTCGCGCTGGAAGCGCTCGGCGCTCTCGCCGAACTCGGTGTCGAACTCGCCGCGCTGGGCGCAGGCGAACGACAGCACCCGGTCGCGCGGGCCGTGCGCGCTGACCAGGCTGGCCGACGCGCCCTCGCCGAAGATCGACGTGCCGGGCAGCAGGCGCGCGTCGCGGGAGAACGCCTTCTCGCCGGTGAGGACGAGCGCGAGCGCGTCGGGGTCCGGGTCGGCCGCCAGCAGCCGCCCCGCCGACTCGAGGGCGAGCAGCCCGCTGGCGCAGCTCTGGTGGGTGACGGTGAACGCCAGCGCGTGGCCCAGCCCGGCCTCCCGGCACACCTCGTGCAGCGGGTTGCGCGGGTACGGGACCACGACGGGCATGGCCCGCCCGTAGACCACGTACCGCACCAGGTGCTCGCGCCCGCGCAGCGAGCCGATGCCGTCGATCGCCGCGCGCAGCAGGTCGGCCAGCGACCGCTCCGGGTCGAGGCTGATCTCCCCCAGCCCGTGGAACCGCCGGAAGAGCCGGACCTGGATGTCGGTCAACCCCAGCGGTTCGGCGAGGTTCTCGATGGGAACGCGGAGAGTCGGCGTGTATACCGACACCGCGTCGAGCGCGGTCACAGTCGCAGATCACACCACGCGCCCTGTCGGACGTCAATGTGTGCCATCATCGTCCGGTGTCGCGGTTCCTGCTCGTAGTGCTGCCGCTGCAAGGCCACCTGTTCCCGATGCTCGCCATCGGCCAGGAACTCCTCCACAGTGGACACGAGGTGGTGTGGTGCGGTCCGGAGGACACGCTGCGCCCACTGGTCGGTCCGGACGCGACGGTGCACCCCACCGGGGTACGCGCCTACCGCCGTTACGCCGAGACCGGCATGGCCGGCGTCCGGGCGCTGTGGGACGGCTACCTGCTGCCGTTCACCCGGTTCGTCCTCGACGCGGTGGACGACGCGGTGGTCCGCCACCGGCCCGACGTCGTGGTCGCCGAGCAGTACGCGCTGGCCGGGGGCCTGGTGGCGCACCGGCGGGGCGTGCGGTGGGCCAGCCTGTGCACCGGCCTGCTGGAACTCGCGCCGCCGCCCGAGCTGGCCGGGTTCGACGACTTCGTGGCCGACCGGGTCGCGCGGGCCCTGGAGCTGGCCGGACTGCCCGCCGACGAGCCGCTGGACCCGAGGTTCTCGCCGGACCTGGTGATCGCCCTGTCCAGTCCCGGCCTCACCCCGCCCGACGCGCTGCCGCCCCGGACGGTGCTGGTCGGCGCGGCGCTGGGACCGCGGCCCAACGCCCCCGGGTTCCCCTGGCACGACTGGGACGACGACCGCCGGCACGTGCTGGTCACGGTCGGCACCATCGTCGGCCACATGATCGGCGACTTCTACGAGCGCGCCGGCGCGGTGCTCGCGCCGCTGGCCGACGACGTGCAGGCGGTGTTCGTCACCTCCGGGGTGGACGCGAAGTCGTTCCCCGACAACGCCATCGCCGCCGAACTGGTGCCGATGCTGGACCTGATGCCCCGTTTGGACGCGGTGGTCTGCCACGCGGGAGGTGCGGTCAACGAGGCGTTGAGCTACGGGGTCCCGATGGTCCTCGCCCCGGTCCGGGCCGAGCAGGTGGCGCTGTCGCACCGGGTCGCGGCGGCGGGCGCGGGCATCGAGGTGCCGATCCTGGGCGTGACGGTGCCCGAGCTGGACGCGGCCGTGCGCGCCGTCCTGGACGATCCGGCCTATCGGGACGGCGCCCGCCGGATCGGCGACGAGTTCGCCGCCGCGGGGGGCGCGCCCGCCGCCGCGCACCTCGTCGCGCTGGCGTCTGGCGGCTGACCGCCTCCAGCCGCGAGGATGGGCCCGTGGACGGGCTGAGAGCGAACGCGTTGCCCACCACCGACGAGTTCGCGTGGGCTCGGCAGCGGCGGGCCGACATCAGGGCCGCGGGCGGCATCCTGGACCTGGTGCTGCCGCTGCGCGACGGCGGTGACGGCGCGCCGCTGTTCTGCCTGCCGCCGCTGGTCGGCGCGAGCTGGTGCTACCTGGCCCTGCTGCCGCACCTGGACGCGGCCCACCCGGTGTACGGGCTCCAGTCGCGCGGCTTGCGGAGACCCGAACCGCTGCCGGTGGACCTGGCCGAGGTCGCCCGCGACTGGGCGGACCTGATCCGCGCCACCAGCCCCGGCCCTCACCACCTGTTCGGCTGGTCCCTGGGCGCGAACACCGCGCACGCCGTGGCCGAGGAGTTGCAGCGGCGGGGCGACGAGGTGGCGCTGCTGGTCGTCGGCGACGCCACGCCCGACCTGCCGCACGGCCTGGGCGTCGGTGACGACAACCTGTGGTTGCTCTGCGACTTCGTGCTGCGCGAGTTCGGCTACCAGCCGGTGGTCGAGCCGGACGACCCCGACCCGGTGGGCCGGCTGGTCGAGGCGGTGCGCGGACGCCCGGGGCTGGGCCTGTCGGAGTGGCCCGACCGGCGGTTGCGGGCGCTGCCCCGCGTCATCCGCCACTCCATCGCGGTGGCGCAGCGGCACGAGGCCGGCCTGGTGCGCTGCCCGGTGCTGTTCCTGTCGGCCACCCGGTCGCGGCGCAGCACCGAAGCGAAGGTCGCGGCGTGGGACGGCCACCTGGACGGTCCGGTGGAGGTGGTCGAAGTGGACTGCGAGCACGAGCACATGCTGCTGCCGCGCCCGGTGGCGGCGATCGGCGCGGCCGTCGGCGCGCGGATGACTCCCCGCGGCGGTGCGCCGACGCGTCCGAAAGCGTGATTGTCGTTGCACCGCAACTAACCTAGCCTCAGCGGATGACCTCCCGCCCAACGCTGTCGGCGCGCGACCCCGTCGCGCCGGACCGAGCCGACGCCGGCGAGCGGCGGGACCTGGTCATCGAGGCGAGCGGGTTGCGCAAGACCTATCGCAAGCGCGGGCGCAAGGCCAAGGCCGTGGAAGCGGTGCGGGACGTGCACTTCGCGGTGCGCGAGGGCGAGATCTTCGGGTTCCTCGGGCCCAACGGCGCGGGCAAGTCGACCACGCTGCGGATGCTGGCCACCCTGGTCCGCCCGGACGGCGGCAGCGCCCGCATCGGCGGCGTGGACCTGCTGCGCTCGCCCGCGCGCGTCCGCGACGTGATCGGGTTCGTGGCCCAGTCCAGCGGCACCTACGACGACGCCTCGGCGCGGCAGGAGCTCGTCGCCCAGGCCCGGATGCACGGCCGGGGCAAGGCCGAGGCCGAGCAGCTGGCCGCCGCCGCGATCACGACGTTCGACCTGGAGGAGTTCGCCGACCGCCGCGTCCGCACCTACTCGGGCGGGCAGCGCCGGCGGCTGGACTTCGCGCTGGGGGTGATCCACCGGCCGTCGGTGATGTTCCTGGACGAGCCCACCGCGGGCCTGGACCCGCCCAGCCGGGCGCGCATGTGGCGCGAGGTGCGGCGGTTGCGCGACAACGGCATGACGGTCTTCCTCACCACGCACTACCTGGACGAGGCGGACTCGTTGTGCGACCGCATCTCCATCATCGACCGCGGCCTGATCGTCGCCGAGGGCACGCCCTCGGACCTCAAGCGGGAGATCTCCGGTGACGTCGTCACGGTCGACCTGGCGGCGCCCGACGAGGCGGGCCAGCCCGACGCCGGGAAGCTGCGCCGCGCCGCCGACGTGCTGACCCCGCAGGACTACGTGCGCGGCGTGGAGGCGGTCGACACGACCCTGCGCCTGTACGTGGACGGCGCGGCCACCGCGATCCCGCTGATCATGGCCGCGCTGCTGCGCGCCGGGGTCGAACCGGGCGCCATCGAGTCCCGCAGGCCCAGCCTGGACGACGTGTTCCTGGCCAAGACCGGCCGCACCCTGGACGACTGAAGGGCGGCCGGCGTGAAAGTGCTCCGCGACACCTGGCTGATCTTCACCTTCGAGACCAGGATCATGGCGCGCAACCCCACCGTGGTCGCGCTGACCCTGGCCCAGCCGATCACGTTCCTGGTGCTGTTCGCGCCCTTCCTCAAGGTCGCGATGGCGGGCCGGGGCGTGGAGAGCTACGGCGACGCCTACGCCGTCTACGTGCCCGGCCTGTTCGTCGCGATGGGCCTGCTCGGCGGCCTGTACGCGGGCTACGGCCTGCTCAGCGCGTTGCGCGCGGGCATCATCGACCGCTGCCGGGTCACCCCGGTCAGCCGCACCGGCCTGCTGCTGGGCCGGGCGCTGATGCACGTGGCGCTGCTGGAGTTCCAGGCGACGGTGATCACCGTCGCGGCGCTGCCGTTCGGGCTGCGGGTGAACCTGCTGGACCTCGTGGTGTCCTACGCCCTGCTGTCGCTGGTGATCCTGCTCAGCATCTCCATCTCCTACGCCATCGCCCTGCTGGTGCGCAACGAGAACAGCCTGGGCGTGCTGATCAACACCGTCGGCCAGCCCGTGTCGCTGCTCGCCGGCGTGCTCATCCCGCTGACCCTGGCGCCGCTGTGGGTGCAGAACGTGGCGCTGTGGAACCCGTTCGCGTGGGCCACCGACGCCCTGCGCGCCTTGTTCACCGGCCACTTCACCGCGCCCGCGGTCTGGCAGGGCGGTGTCGTCATGCTCGCCGCCTGCGGCCTGGCCGTCGGCTGGTCCATCCGCCTGTTCAACCGGGAGGTCTCGTGAGCACTGCCCAGCTGCGGACGGCTCTCGCACGGGACCTGCGCGTGGGCGCGGGCAACGTGCCGCTGATGCTCGTCGAGCACGGCGCGGACCTCGACGCGCCGCGCGTGAGCTTCGACGTGGACGTGGACGGCATCCCGGCGTGGACGCCGCTGTCGCTGCGCCAGTTGACCGAACGGGTCGCCGCGCGCGCCGAGTGGTTCGCCCGCAGGGGGATCGGGCGGCGCGACCCGGTGGCGCTGTTCGTCACCGCGGCGTCGGACGTGTTCCTCAACTTCTTCGCCCTCAACCGGCTGGGCGCGATCCCGGCGCTGATGAACCCGAACATGCCGATCGACGTGGCGGCGGAGTTCATCCGCAAGCTGCGCGGCGTCGGCGTCGTCGTGGACGACGACCACGCCCGGTTGCGCGAGCACGACCTGGGCGTGCCGATCCTCGGCGACGCGGCGGAGATCGGCACGGGCGACCCGACGCGTGCGCCCGAGCACTACCGCCACCATGGCGACGACCCGGTGGCCATCACGCACTCCTCGGGCACCACCCGCATGCCCACGGTGGTCGTCCACTCGCACCACGGCCTGTTCGCCGCCGTGCGCGCGGTGCGGCTCACCGAAGCCCGGCCGCACGGGCGGGTGCGCGAGCTGACCGCGCTGCCCGCCGCCCACGCCGCCGGGATCATCGTGCTCAACCAGGCGCTGTGCAACGGCTACGAGATCCTGTGCCTGTCCAACCAGGGCGGCCCGTTGGAGCGCAGCGGCGAGGTGGTCCTCGACGCCATCGAGCGCTGGAGGCCCACAGGCGTGCACGGCTTCGCCGTGACGTGGTCGGAACTGGCCCGCTTCGACCTGTCCACCCGCGACCTGTCCTCGGTGCGCAACTGGTCGAGCACCGGTGACTGCGCGCACGAGGCACACGTGCGGCGGCTGGTCGCGGTGGGCAGCCACCCGACGTGGACGCGCGAGGGCGTCGTCGACGTGCCCGGCTCGAAGTTCATCGACACGCTGGGCTCCACCGAGATGGGGCACAGCGCGTTCGCCATCGCCCACCGCCTCGGCAGCGACCGCTACGACCGCTGCGTGGGAAAGCCGTACCCGTTCGCCGAAGTGGCGCTGCTGGACGTGACGACGGGGGAGGAGGTGCCGGTCGGGCAGGTCGGTCAGTGCGGCCTCAAGTCACCCACCCTGGCGCTGGGCTACTGGAACGACTCCGCGGCCACCTACCGGACCCGCCTCAACGGTTACTACCTCACCGGTGACCTCATGTACCGCGACGAGGACGGCTACTACTACCACGTCGACCGGGTGAACGACGCGGTCGACCTGGGCGACGGGAACTGGATCTACACGGCCCTCACGGAGGAGCGCATCCTGGCCCGCAGCCCCGACGTCCGCGACTGCACGGTGCTGGCGGCCCGGCAGCCGGACGGCACGGTGGTGACCGACGTGCTGCTGATCCTGCGCGACGACGTCGACCCGGACGCCGACCACGAGGACGTCGTGCGCGGCGCGCTGGGTGAGGCGGCGGCCCGCACGCTGCGGCGCGTCGAGACCGTCCCCGACGACGGCGTCACCTTCGGCCCGACCGGCAAGGTGCGCAAGTTCCTGATGCGGCAGCGACTCCTGGCGGACGCGACCGGCGGGAGGTGACGCTTGCGGTACCCGCTCTCGTTCGCGCAGCTCCGTGCTCGGTCGCTCGACGGCCCCGCGGCGGTGGTGCGGCGCGCCTGCCGGCTCGACGCCCCGGTGGACCCCGATGCCCTGCGCCGGGCCGTGGACGCGCGGTCGTCCGGCACGCCGCGCTGCGCACCTCGGTCGTCACGGTCGACGGCGAGCCGGAGCAGGTCGTGGCGGACACCGCCGAACTGCCCGTCGCGCACGAGGAGTCGGCCGAGCCGTTCGACCTCGCCACGCCGCCGCTGGTGCGCGTCGCGCTGGTCGGGACGCCGGAACGGCCGTCGCTCGTCGTGTCCGCGCACCGGGTCGTCGCCGACGGTCCGGCCCTGGACCTCCTGCTGGACGAGTTGACCACCGCGGGCGGGGTGCCGCCCGAACTCTGGATGGACTACGGCGACTACGCCGTGTGGCAGCGCGAACGCCTGGCGGGGGAGGAGTTGGAGCGGCAACTGGCGCCGTGGCGCGAACCGCTGCGCGACGCACCCGCCGGTCTGTCCCTGCCCGCCGATCCGCCGTCCACTCCGTCCTGGGGTGAAGTCACGGCCGAGGCCCCCGGCGACCCGTCCGCCGCGCTCGCCGCGTACGCGGTCGTGCTGTCCCGCTACGCCAGGCAGCGCGACCTGGTGATCGCCCTGCCCGTCAGCGGGCGCGTCCGGGCGGAGCTGGAGCCGATCGTGGGGCCGTTCGCCGACATCGTGCCGCTGCGCGTGTCCGTCACCGGCACGTTCGCCGAACTGCGCGCGCGGGTGCGTGACTCCGCCGCGGTCGCGCTTTCGCACGATGAGCTGCCGTTCGACAAGCTCGCCGCCGAACTCGGTGTGGCCCGTCCCGCGGTCGGCTTCACCACCACGGGCCAGGAGTGCGCCGATCTCCAGGTGAACGCGGGGGAGGACGGCGTCCTCGGGCTGACCTACCGCGCGGACGTGTACGGATCGCCGTTCGCCCAACGGTTCCTGCGCTCGGTCGTGGCGGTGCTGGAACACGCCGAACAGCACCCGCGCACGCCGGTCGCGGACCTTCCGTTGCCGCCAGGACCGGAGGCCGTCGCCCCGACGGTGCCGGACCTCGACGTGGTGCGCGCCCTGCGTGAGTCGGAAGCCTCGGTGACCGACAGCTCCGGCACCGTGCCCATGTCCGAGTTGTGTCGGCGCGCCGCCGTCCTGGCCCGGGTGATCGCCGAGCGGGGCGCGGACCGGCGCGTCGGTGTGTGCGTCCGGCGCGGTGCGGGACTGCTCGTGGCCGTGCTGGGCACGTGGTGGGCGGGCCGGACGGCCGTGCTGCTGGATCCGGACTTCCCGTTGCCCGGTCTGGAGAAGCGCGTCCGGGCCGCCGGGTTGGAACTGGTCGTGGGCGACGAGGAGCACGTCTCGATCGGCGGCGCGACCGTGATCACGTCGGCGGAGGGCGAACCGATCGACCCCGCGGCGCCGGATCCGGCCGCCTACGTCGTCGATGGTCGTGACGTCACGCATCGGGCGGTCGCCGACGTGCTCGCGGTGCTCCGCCGTGATCTCCCGTTGGGCGCGGGAGATCGGTTCGCCGCGATCGGCACCGCGGTCGACGTCGCCCTGATGGAACTGCTGCTGCCCCTGGTGTGCGGCGCGGACGTGGTGGTCACCGATGGCAAGGACCTGGACGGGATCACCGCCATGCACGCGTCCGCGCACACCTGTCGGCACCTGCCGACCGTGCCGGAGAGCGTGCGACTGCGGCTGTGCACCGGCCTCACACCGGATCTCGCCGAAGCGCTCGACATTCCGGGGGCCGAGCTGTGGCACCTCCACGGCGACGCGGAGTCGGCGCTCTGGCCGGTGGCGGGGCGCTGGCCCGCGACGAACCGCTCCCGTGCCGTGATCCTGGACGAGCGCGGCGTGCCCGTGCCGATCGGCGCCATCGGCGAGGTGCACGTCGGCGATCACGCGACCGGCGACCTGGCGCGGTGGCGGGAGGACGGGCGCCTCGACCTCGTCGGGCGCACCGACGACAGGGTGGAGGTCCGCGGCAGGTGGGTGGACCGCGGTGAGGTCGCCGCGGAACTGCGAACCCACCCGGCCGTGCGGGACGCCGTCGTGACCGGTGCGCCGAAGGACGGCGAGACGGCGTTGGTCGCGTACGTGGTGTCCGACGAGAGCGGCGAAGCCCTGCGGCGGCACCTGCGCGCCACGCTGCCGGCGTGGATGGTCCCCGAGCTGTTCGTGGCGCTGGACGAGCTGTCCGACACCCTGCCCGAGCCCGACTGGGGACAGCCCCGGGACGACGTCGAGCGGACGATGGCGCGGATCTGGGCCGACCTGCTGCGCACCACCGACCGGATCGCCGTGCACGACAACCTGTTCGGGCGCGGCGCGGGGTCGTTGACGGTCATGCGGTTCGCCGCGAAGGTCGCCGAGGCCTACGGCGTGAACCTGCCGTTGCACCGGATCTTCGCCACGCCGACCATCGCCGCGCTCGCGGCCATCGTCACCGCGGAGCGGCAACCCGAACCCGACGACGGGCTGGCCGGGCTGTCCGACACCGAGCTGGACGACCTGCTGCGGTCGGTGCTCGCCGCGCGCGACCGCCGCCGCGCCGCGCGCGGGGAGGCGACGTGAGCAGCGTGGAGACCGCCGACCTGGCCACCGCGGCGCTGTTCGGCGGTCTGGAGGACCCGGCGGCGAACTCGATGAATTTCCTCAACGAGATCGCCGGGCGATATCCCGAAGCCATTTCCCTGGCCGCGGGGCGGCCCACCGAGGAGTTCTTCGACCTGGCGGACGTGCCGCGATATCTGCGATTGTTCGGCGACCACCTGGAACGCGAACGGGGGCTGACACCGGCCCAGGTGCGGCGCACCGTATTGCAGTACGGGCGTACCAAAGGGATCATCCACGAACTGGTCGCCGAGAACCTCCGGCGTGACGAGGGAACCGTTGTCGACCCCGAGTCGGTCGTCGTCACGGCGGGGTGCCAGGAGGCGATGTTCCTCGTCGCCCGCGCATTCCGCGCCGACGCCCGGGACGTGCTGCTCGCGGTGTCGCCGACCTACGTCGGGCTGACCGGCGCGGCGCGGCTGGCCGACCTGCCGGTGCGGCCCGTGGCGACCTCGGCGCGCGGCGTCGACCTGGACGACCTGGTGGCCGTGATCCGCCGGGAACGCGCCGCCGGACGCCGTCCGCGCGCCTGCTACGTGATGCCGGACTTCGCCAACCCGTCCGGCCTGAGCATGGACCTGGAGACGCGGCGGGCGCTGCTGGAGGTGGCGCGCGAGGAGGACGTCCTGCTGGTCGAGGACAACCCGTACGGGCTGTTCCACGGCGGTGCGCGGGTGCCCACGCTCAAGGCGCTGGACGAGCACCGCAGGGTGATCTACCTGGGGTCGTTCGCCAAGACGGTGCTGCCCGGGGCGCGCGTCGGGTACGTGGTGGCCGACCAGCGGGTGGCCTCGGCGGCCGGCGGGGTGGGGCTGCTCGCCGACGAGCTGTCGAAGATCAAGAGCATGGTCACGGTGAACACCTCGCCCATCGCGCAGGCCGTGATCGGGGGCGCGCTGGTCGAGCACGGCGGGAGCCTGGCCGACGCCACCGCCCGTCAGCGCGAGTGGTACGCGGGCAACCTGCGCCGCGTCCTGGACGGTCTCGCGGCGCGGTTCCCCGAAGGCGGCGACGTCACCTGGACCGCGCCCGCGGGAGGATTCTTCGTGGTCGTGGACGTTCCCTTTCCGGTTGACGACGCGCTGCTGGAACGGTCCGCCCGCGACTACGGGGTGTTGTGGACGCCTATGGGTCATTTCTACGACGGGGCACCGCCCGTACCCGCGCTGCGGCTTTCGATCAGCGCGGTTTCCGCGCGGTTGATCGACACCGGGCTGGACCGGCTGGCGGCATTGATCGACGACCGCCGCGACCGATTGGCCGATGGTGCCTCGGGTGAGCGGTGACGTAGGCTTCACCACGTTCATTTCCCTGCCTCGTACCAGTTCGGCATTCGTTCACCGCAGGCGCGCGATCGGGCGGGGGTGTTCGTGACACGTCATCTCGCGGAGGCCGGTTCCGCTCCGGTGGTGGGCCCCGAGTGGGTGGACGAGGTCCTGCTGCGCGGCCCGGACGCCCAGGTGTGCCTGCAGGTCGACGGCCCGGTGGACCGCGCCGCGCTGCGCCGCGTGGTCGCCGAGCGCCGCGCCCGGCTCGAAGCGGCGGGGCTGTGCGCGGGCGGTTCGCTCGTGCTGCGCCTGCCGCCGTCCCTGGCGTACGTGGCGAACCTGTTGGCGGGCTGGCGGATCGGCGCGCAGGTCGCGCTGCTGGACCACCGGCTCACCCCGTTCGAGGTCGACGCCGCGCTGCGACGGCTGGCGCCGCAGGTCGTGGTCGCGCCCGGCGCGGTGCGCAGCAAGCCGTTGCGCGCCTTCGCCGACGTCGAGGAGACCGTCACCCCGCACCCCGGTCGCCCCGCCGCGACACCGCACGCGGTGATCCAGCTCAGCTCCGGCTCGACCGGACCGTCCAAGGTGATCGGACGCACGGCGGCGGACCTGATCGCCGAGGTCGAGCGCTACACGCGCATCGACGGTGTGCCCCTGCCCGGCGAGCGGATCGTCGTGCTGGCCTCGGTGGTGCACGTGCTGGGCCTGGTCGGCGCGCTGCTCTACGGGCTGCACGCGGGCGTCCAGATCAGGCCGCCGGAACGGCTCACCGGGGACAGCGTCCTGGACGCCGTGGCGGCCGAGAGCAGTCCGGCGACGGTGCTCGGCGTCCCGTTCCACATCGGACTGCTCGCCTCGGTCGCCGAACCGCCGCGCCTGCCCCAGCTCAAGCGGATGACCACCGGCGGCGAACTCGTGCCCGCCGCGACGGCCACCGCGTTCCTGGACAAGTACGGCGTGCCGCTGGGCAACATGTGGGGCATGACCGAGGTCGGCGTCATCGCCACCGACCTGTTCGGCGCGCACCGCCCCGCGCTGACCCCGGCCCCCGGCCTCGCCGTCGTCGAGCGCGCGGGCGAACTGCTGGTGAGCAGGCCGCAATCGCCCTACGTCGGCCTGTCCGACCCGACCCGCTGGTCCGACGGGTGGCTGCACACCCGGGACGCGGGCGTCGTCGACCCGGGCACCGGCCTGGTCACGATCAAGGGGCGGCTGGACTCGCAGGTCTCGGTGGGCGGGCTCAAGGTCGACCTGACGGAGGTCGAGGAGGCGCTGACCGCGCTGCCGGGCGTCGAGGCCGCCGTCGTGCTGCACGACGACGTGATCACCGGCTACCTGCAGCTCGCGCCGGGCGCGTCGGTCGACGCCGTCCGCGCCGGTCTCGCCGAGCGGCTGGCCGCCTACAAGCGACCGCGGCAGCTGCACGTGCTGACGGCGATGCCGCGCACCACCACGGGAAAGCTCGTGCGCGACCGGTCGGTGCTCCGCCAGGCCCCGCGAGAAGGAAGGTGATCCGATGAGGACGGAGACCACCCCGCCGCGGCTCGGGGAGCCCGCGTGAGCGGGCCGGCGCCGGGCCGGGACGAGGTCGTGGCGATGCTCGCCAGCCTCGACGGCAGGTCGGTGCGGGACGTCCCCGAGGGCATCGAGTCGATGGAGCTGGCCTGGCTGCTGCACCAGGTCGAGCAGCGCTACGGGGCGCGCGTGGAGCTGGACGAGGACCAGTACGGCCGGATGACCACCATCGACGGCGCGGTCGACGTGCTGCGGGAAGCGATCGGGGCGTCTTGATGCGGATCTCCGGCATCGACCACATCGAACTGTACGTAGGCGACGCCAAGCAGTCGGCGTTCTACCTGTGCACGGCGTTCGGGTTCCAGGTGCGCGGCCAGGGCGGGCCCGAGACGGGCCTGGACGGGCAGCGCTCGCTGCTGCTGCGCCAGGGCGACATCCAGGTGGTGCTGACCTCCGGGCTGGACGCCGAGCACCCGGTCACCGAGTACGTGCGCCGCCACGGCGACGGGGTGGCCGTCGTCGGCATCGGCGTGGACGACGCGGCGGCGGCGTACCGGCTGCTGGTCGAGCGCGGGGCGCAACCCCTGTCACCGCCGAAGGCCTACGGCGAGGGCGAGCAGCGGGTCGTCGTCGCGGAGGTCTCCGGCTTCTCCGACGTCACGCACCGGCTGGTGGAACGGCACGGCGCGCGGCGCGAGTTCCTGCCCGGCGCGCTGGTCGTCGACGAGCCCGACCCGTACAGCGACAGCAAGCTGCTGCGCGCCATCGACCACCTCGCGATCTGCGTGCCCGCCGGGCGGCTGGACCCGACCGCGCGCTACTACGTCGACGTGTTCGGCTTCGAGCAGATCTTCGAGGAGCACGTGGAGGTCGGCGGGCAGGGCATGGACTCCAAGGTGGTGCAGAGCCCGTCCGGGCAGGTGACGTTCACGCTGATCGAACCCGACCCGGACCGCACCCCCGGCCAGATCGACGACTTCCTGACCTGGCACGCGGGCGCGGGCGTCCAGCACGTCGCGTTCAGCACCGACGACATCGTGCGCGCGGTCGGCACGCTGTCCGAGCACGGCGTCCGCTTCCTGGGCACGCCGGCGCCTACTACGACTCGCTGGAGGACCGCGTCGGCCACCTGGACGCGCCGCTGGACGAGCTGCGCCGCCTGGGCGTGCTGGTCGACCGCGACCACTGGGGCCAGCTGCTGCAGATCTTCACCGAGTCCGTGCACGTCCGGCGCACGCTGTTCCTGGAGATCATCGAACGCCGCGGCGCGCTGACCTTCGGCAGCGGCAACATCCGCGCCCTGTACGAGGCCAAGCGCGGGGAACTGTCCGGCACCACCGCTGGGGAGGACGAGTGACCGAGGTGAAGGCGTTCGCGCTGACCGACCGGGAACGGGAGCTGCTCCCGACCGGCGACGAGGTCCGCTTCTTCGCCGAGCACGGCTGGTACCTGTCCAGGAAGTTGCTGTCCGACGACGAGGTGGACGAGCTGACCGCCGCCGTGGACCGCTACTACGAGGGCGAGCGCAGCCGCCACCTGCCCACCCGCCCGCCGCGCCTGGCCTACTGGGAGCCCGCGCACGGCGACGTGCAGCGGCACAACGACTACGTGCACTACGAGAGCGACGGCATCGCCAAGGCGCTGCTCAAGCCGATCATCGGCGCGGTGGCCGCGAGGCTGGCCGAGGCGTCGGAGATCCGGGTGTTCCAGTCGACCCTGATCTACAAGCCGCCGATCGCCGACGAGCCGTCCAACGTCGTGCCGTGGCACTTCGACAAGCACTACTGGTCGTCGTCGTCCTCCGACCGGATGCTGACCGCGTTCATCCCGTTCCACGACTGCGACGAGGAGCTGGGCACCATCACGATGGTGGACGGCAGCCACCGCTGGGAGGAGGTCGGGTTCGACGACAGCACCACGCGCCACTTCGCCGACCGCGACCACGACCACCTGGAGGACCTGCTCTCCGCCAACGCCGCCCACAACGGCGCCCGGGTGTCCAAGATCCCGATGATCATCCCCAAGGGGCACATGAGCTTCCACCACTGCCGCACCTACCACGGCAGCGCCGCCAACCGGTCGACCCGGCCGCGCCAGGCGATCTCGCTGCACCTGCAGGACGGCGACAACGCCTTCCGCGACTTCCGGCTCTCCGACGGCACCTCGGCGTTCTACAACCACGACTCGCTGGTGCGCCGCACGCCCGACGGCAGGCCGGACTACGCGGACCCGGAGTTCTGCCCGCCGCTGTGGCGCTCCTGAGCACGGCGGCGCACGCCGACCTGTACCGCGTGGTCCGGTTGATCCGCCGGTTCGAGGAACGGGCGGTCGAGCTGGTCCGAACGGGCGACGTCGTCGGCGGCATCCACCCCTACACCGGGCAGGAGGCCGTGGCCGCCGGGGTGTGCGCGGCGCTGCGGCCCGACGACCTGATCACCAGCACGCACCGCGGGCACGGGCACGTGCTGGCCAAGGGCGCCGACCCGAAGCGGCTGCTGGCCGAGCTGGCGGGCCGCGCCACGGGGCTCAACCGCGGCCGCGGCGGGTCCATGCACGCCGCGGACTTCCGGCTGGGCATCCTCGGCGCGAACGCCCCGATCACGGCGGACGCGGCGTGGGCCGCCAAGCGGGCGGGCGACGGCCGCGTCGCGGTGAGCTTCCTCGGCGACGGCGCGGTCAACCAGGGCGTGCTGCTGGAGTCGCTCAACCTGGCCGCGCTGTGGCGGCTGCCGGTGCTGTTCGTCTGCGAGAACAACGGCTACGCCACGACGTTGACGGTGGCGGACGCGGTCGCGGGCACGATCACCGGGCGGGGCGAGGCGTTCGGCATCCCGTCGGAGACCGTCGACGGCATGGACCCCGTGGCCGTGCTGGACGCCGCGCGCACCGCCGTGGACCGCGCCCGCGCGGGCGGCGGACCGTCGTTGATCGAGTGCGTGACCTACCGGTTCGACGCCCATCACACGTGGGAACACCGTGCGCGGGTTCGGTATCGTTCTGAAGACGAGATCCTCAAAGGACGATCGCGAGACCCGTTGGAGATTCAGGGTTCCCGGTTGTCCGATGCGGACCGCGAACGGGTCGACGCCGAGGTCGAGTCTCTTGTGGACGATGCGGTGGAGTTCGCGTTGAGCAGCCCGCACCCCGACCCGGAGGGCGCCTTGGAGGACCTGTACGCCACCGGGTTGCGCGGTCGACCGGGGGACGGCCGCTGATGCCGTGGCTGTCCTACCGCAAGGCCCTCAACCGGGCGCTGGGCGACGAGCTGGCCCGCGACCCGGCGGTGTTCGTGCTGGGCGAGGACGTCCGGGTCGCGGTGTCCAACGTGACCGCCGGGCTGCTCGGCCGCTTCGGGCCCGAGCGCGTGGTCGACACGCCCCTGTCCGAGCAGGCGTTCACCGGGTTCGCCACCGGGGCCGCGCTGGCCGGGATGCGACCGGTCGTCGAGTTCCAGATCCCGGCGCTGCTGTTCCTGGCGTTCGAGCAGATCGTCAACCAGGCTCACAAGTTCTCGCTGATGACCGGCGGCCAGACCGCCGTGCCGGTGACCTACCTGGTGCCAGGCTCGGGGTCGCGCGTCGGTTGGGCCGGGCAGCACTCCGACCACCCCTACGGCCTGTTCGCGCACGCGGGCGTGAAGACCGTCGTGCCCGCGACGCCCGAGGACGCCTACGGGCTGGTGGTGTCCGCGATCCGCGACGACGACCCGGTGGTGGTGTTCGCCCCGGCCGGGGCGTTGGACGTGCGGGTGGACGTCGACTTCTCCACGCTGGCCCCGGTGCCCCTCGGTGCGGGGCGCGTGCACCGAGAGGGCTTGGACGTCACGGTCGTGGCCATCGGCCACCTCGTGCACGACGCGCTGGCCGTGGCGGATGAACTGGCGGGGGAGGCGTCCGTGGAGGTGTTCGACCCGCGCACCGTCTACCCGTTCGACTGGGACGGGCTGGCCGACTCCGTGCGGCGCACCGGGCGGCTGGTCGTGGTGGACGACGCCAACCGGATGTGCGGCGTCGCCGCCGAGGTGCTGGCCACCGCCGCCGAGCGGTTCGACCTGACCGCCCCGCCCGTGCGGGTGACCCGGCCGGACGGCGCGGTGGTGCCGTTCGCGCCCGCGCTCGACCGGGCCGTGCAGCCCGACCGCGACCAGCTCGCGACCGCGATCCGCAAGGTGCTCAAGGACTGACCGTGGGAGGCCCGCCGTGCCGCTCGACCCCCAGATGGCGCAGCTGCGCGCCCGCCGCGTCGCCGACGGCGTGCCGCCGCTCTACACGCTGACCGTCGAGCAGGCCCGTGCCGCCGACCTGGCCGCCGTCCGGACGGGCGTGGCCGAGCCGGTGCGGCACGTGGTGGACCGCCACGTGCCCGGACCGGGCGGCGACCTGCCGGTGCGCGTCTACCGGCCGACCGACGACACCGGTCCGCTGCCGACGCTGGTGTACCTGTTCGGCGGCGGGTGGGCGCTGGGCACCGTCGAGACGTCCGACGGGATCTGCCGGTCGCTGGCCAACGCCGTGCCGTGCCAGGTGATCACCGTGGGCTACCGGCTCGCGCCCGAGCACCGGTTCCCGGCGGCCGTGCACGACAGCTACGCGGCCGTGGCGTGGATCGCCGAGCACGCCGACGAGTTCGGGGTCGACGCCGGGCGGTTGGCCCTGGCCGGTGACAGCGCGGGCGGCAACCTCACGGCGGCCGTGACGCTGCTGGCCCGTGAGCGGGGCGGCCCGTCGCTCGCCGCGCAGGTGCTCGTGTACCCCAACACCGACTACCGCGCGGACACGCCCTCGTTGCGCGACAGCGACGACCCGGCGCTGTTCAACCGGCACTCGGTGGCGTGGTACTGGTCGCACTACCTGGCCGACCCGGCGGACGGGCTCGACCCGCTGGCGTCGCCGTTGCGCGCCGACGACCTGTCGGGGCTGCCACCGGCGCTGGTCGTGACCGCCGAGCACGACCCGTTGCGCGACGAGGGGGAGGAGTACGCGCGGAGGCTGGCGTCGTCGGGCGTGGACGTCGTCTCGACGCGCTACCCCGGCATGGCGCACGGGTTCTTCGCGATGACCGACGTCCTCGACGCGGCCCGCGAGGCGCATACCGAGGTCGCCGCCTACCTGCGGGCGCGGTTCACGCCCTGACCGTGCGCAGCCGGCGCGCGTCCTCGACGTCCCGGCAGCCCGCCAGGCGCAGCGCGGTCTCGAACTCCTGCCGGATGACGTCGAGCACCGCGGTGACGCCGTGCCGCCCGGCCACCGCGAGGCCCCACAGCACGGGGCGGCCGAGCAGGACCGCGTCCGCGCCCAGCGCGAGCGCCCGCAGGACGTCGACCCCGGTGCGCACCCCGCTGTCCAGCAGCACCCGGCACCGGCCGCGCACGGCGTCCACCACGTCGGGCAGGGCGTCGAGGGAGGGCACTGCGCCGTCGAGCTGTCGCCCGCCGTGGTTGGAGACCACCAGACCGTCCACACCGGACTCCACGGCCCGTTGGGCGTCCTCGGGGTCGAGGATTCCCTTCAGCACCAGCGGCAATCGCGTGCGCTCCCTGATCCATTCGAGGTCGCGCCACGTCAGGGAGGGGTCGAAGACGGCGTCGGTGTGCCGGGCCACCGCCGAGTCGCCGGCTCGCCGTTCACCGACGTCACCGCCGATGTTGACCGGCCGCACGCCGGGCGGCAGCGCGAACCCGTTGCGCAGGTCCCGGACACGTCGCCCCATCACCGGCACGTCGACGGTGAGGACGACCGCGCGACAGCCCACACCCTCGGCCCGCCGGAGCAGGTCCGCCATGACCTGGCGGTCCCTGAGCCAGTACAACTGGAGCCAGTGCGCGCCACCGGCCGCCGCCACGTCCTCGATCGACTCGGCGCCGATCGTGCACAACACGTTCGGCACACCTGCCTCCGCCGCCGCCCGCGCGACCCCGCTCTCCCCGTCCGGGTGAAGCAGGCGCTGGTACGCCATCGGCGCGATCGCCAACGGCAGCGACGACCAGGCGCCGAACAGATCGCGTCCGGTGTCGTACTGGGACACGTCGACCAGCGACCTGGGCACCAAGGACACCCGTTCGAACGCCGCGCGGTTGGCGGCGAGCGTGACCTCGTCGCCCGCTCCACCGGAGACGAAGTCCCGGACGTCGGGGGCCAGCCGTTCGGCTGCCAGGCGCTCGGCGTCGGCGACCGAGTGGATCACGGGTGCGTTCACGAGGTCGCGCGGCGGTCGACGTCCGCGTCGCCAAGGTGGCGTGCCGGGACGGGAGCGAGCAGTCCGCTGTCGCTGTTCATGGGCCCTCACGCGGGTCGGGGTGTGCTGCGGGCGGGCGGCGTGATGGCGTGGGCGGCAGCCGACACCGCTCACGCCATCACGTCCGCGTCACCGAGGATGACGGAATACACCCCGTCGGACGCCCACCTCGCTCACGCACTGGACAGATTCGGTCGGGATGCCGAACCGGGTTCGGGCGGGCGTGAGCGCTTCACCGCGAGATCACCGCAGTTCGGAAACCAGCCGCAGTGTCTCGTGTTCGCACCGGGGAGTCATCCCCGGCCCTGCATGCAGTCGACCCAGGACGCGGTGGTGACGATGATGTCGGCAGCGTGGGTCTCGGTCACCGTGCCGTCCGACACCCATATCTGCGCGTGGTACGTGGCCAACGGCACCATGGCGGACCCCTGGACGAGGGTGAACCCGTTGATCGTGACCGAGCCGTCGTAGGGGTCGCGGTAGTTGGACCCCGGAGGGAGGTGGCTCTCCGTGGCGGTCCAGCCGGGAGGCAGGTCGCGCATCCCGAAGTCGAGGTCGGTGGACCATTTCCCGGTCACCGCGAAGATGAAGTAGGACTGGTGGATCCTCCCCTCGGGGCCGTACTGGACGCACATCCGATGTGGGGTGCCGAAGTCCTCCAAGTGCCACGTGTGGTCCTGCGAGGCGGCCGACGCGACGACCGGCGAGCCGAGCAGGGACAGCAGGAGCACCGAGACCAAGGCGAGCATCGACCTGGCGATCCGCAACATCACTCTCACCGAATCCCTCCTGAACTGGAGTGGCGGCGCTTCGGTCGAAGCTAGCGACCCGATCTCAGAATCCACTGAGACCCTCAGCCCCGGCCCCGCTCCTGCTCAGTGGCGGGCCGGTCGAGCTGACGATGCCCGCCGGCAGCAGGAGCCCGCCGAACGGCCGCCGAGGATACCGATCTGACCGACAATCGCGGTGTGGACGGGCCGGTTCCGCGACCCGGCCGGTTCGACCCGGTGTACCTTTTCCTCCGTGGGACTGGTCGAGTCGTTGCGCGCGTTGTACGCACGACGGCTTCGCCGTCAGGTGGCGAGCGGTCCGCTGCCCCGCCACGTCGCGCTCATCATGGACGGGAATCGCCGCTGGGCCCGCGAGCAGGGCTACGCGAACCCCAGCATCGGCCACCTGCACGGCGGTGAGCACCTGGAGACCGTGCTGGGGTGGTGCGCCGACTTCGGCATCCGGCACGTGACCGTGTTCCTGGCGTCGAGCGACAACCTGCGCAAGCGCGGTTCGGAGGAGACGGCCTTCCTGATGGAGGTCGTCGAACGGGTCGTGGTCGACCGAGTGGTGGCGCGGTCGGAGAGGTGGCGCCTGAACGTCACCGGGCGGCTCAACCTCCTCCCCGACTCGACCGCGTACGCGCTCAAGAGGGCGCAGGACCTGACGTTGGAGCGGGCGACCGACTCGGAGTTGACGGTCGCGGTCGGCTACGACGGCCGCGAGGAGATCGTCGACGCGGTCCGCTCGCTGCTCGACCAGGCCGCCGAGCGGCGGGTCACCGCAGAGGAACTGGCCGCCACGCTCACCGTGGAGGACATCACCGCGCACCTCGACCCCGCCGGTCGGCCGGACCCCGACCTCGTCATCCGGACCAGCGGTGAACGCCGGCTCTCCGGATTCCTGTTGTGGCAGGCCGCCGGTTCCCGGCTGCACTTCTGCGACGTCTACTGGCCCGCGTTCCGGCAGGTGGACTTCCTGCGTGCATTGCGCTCGTACGCGATGCGGCAGGGTTCACGGGACTGATCGCCCGCGACACCGGCCGGATCGTCCCGCCCCGGCCGGCGCCTACAACGACGACCCTTCGGCCGCTTGGACACCGTCACCGGCGGCGGGCAGATCATCGAGTCGTGCTCCTACGACGGCTTCGACCGGACCGTCCAACCGACGTTGACCACGGTCGTCCGGTCGCGCAGAGGATTCAGGCAGAGAGGGTGACGATGAGCTTCCGTTCGGCCGGCGTCCGGAGGGTCGGACGGAAGCTCATCGCCGTGATGTCGTGCGTCGTCCTGGTGGCGTGTGGCGGCGATCCCCGCGAGCACCCCTATTCGACCGGCGGGCACTCCCTGGAGGAGTTGTTGGCGCACTTCGAGCTCGAACTGCCGTCGTGCGACGTTTCGGACCTGCGGTACGCCGACGCCGGCGGTCCGATGTCCAGCGGCCTGTACCTGACCTACGGCTTCCCGGACAACTGCCTGAACGCGGTGATCGAGGTCAACGGCGTCGAAGCCTCGGAGAAGCGCGCACAGCAAGGCCGCGACCTCCCCTTCTCCCCACCGGTGGTCGCGGAACTCCAGTGGCCGATCCAAGACGACACGAACTACGACCGTTACGGGAAGAGCACCCGGACGTGGACGGTGCACCTGGCAATCGACCCGTCGACGCCCCGCCACACGGCGTTCATCCAGGGCCTCGGCGACTGACATCGGCCACAATCATCGGGACGACCACTCGTTGAACCAGTGACAGAACGTCCAGAGCCGCGTGCTGGTCCGGAACGCCGAATCCCAGATCGTCCCCAGATCTGTCCGAGACCGTTCGGTCACAGTGGTTCCGGTCGAAATCGATCACGGCCGGTGTGGCAGCGGAGTCCGGCGAGCCTGCTCAAGGGCCTGTTGCCGAAGAGTTCGAGAAGGGGACCGAGGATGAAATCAGCCCTGCTCCGCAGGACGGTGACAGTGGCGGTCGGGTTCGCCGTGGCAGTCGGCTTGACCGGTTTCGGTCCACCCGTCTCGGCTGACACGGGTGAGGCCGCGACCGGGGTGCCCGGCGCGACAGTTCCGGCTATCACCGCGTGTGACGGCGGCACGAAGCAGGTTCAACTCGTCTACGTGCGTTCGCCGGCCGGCGCCGATCGCTACGCCGAGATGGCGCCCAAGATCGAGGCCATGTCGAGCCAGATCAACCTCGCTGTCCAGTACGGGGCGTTGCGAACGGGCGGCTCACGGGGAATCCGCTACGTCAGCAACGCCGACTGCTCACCCAGGATCGACAACGTAGTCCTCGCGTCCGGCACGAACATCATGGACTACAACTCAGTGCAACGAGACCTCGTGTCGCGCGGGTACGACAGTGTCGACCGCAAGTACCTGATCTTCTTGCAGACGACCGCCTTCTGCGGTCTCGCGTCCGGAGGCACGCTGACAGCCGGCCCGTCGTGGGCCATGGTCGGCACCGGTTGCTGGGAGTGGAATCCCGCTGGCCACGAATTGCTGCACGCGCTGGGCGCCGTCAATTCGAACGCACCGCACGGCACGCCAGGCGGGCACTGCTGGGACGACGCGGACATCATGTGCTATGACGACGACGGCGCGCCCGGCACGTATCCGCTCCAGGACTTGTGCCCGAAATCGAGCGAGCCCGACCTCGTCGACTGCAACAACGACGACTATTTCAACACCGACCCCGCAGCCGGTACCTGGCTGGCGAACAACCCGAACTCGAACGTCGCCAGGAGCCCGTTCCTGTCCTCCGTCGCGATGGCCCCGGTCTACACGGGCAGCAAGACCGTCACCACCGCACGGGCCGGGGCGACCGCGTACGTGACCAAGTACCAGTTGCCCACCGGTGAGTGGACCGCGAAAGCGAAGATCGTGACGAACACGAGCAGCCCGTTCTTCTCGGCCGTGCTCGCGGTGCGAACCCCGAACGGTGTCCGGTACGTGCCCCCGGCCGGCGTGCAGCGCGGGTCGGCCGCCTACATCACCGTCGAACACAACACCTCGATCGAGTTCAAGCTCTGCGAGGGCAATGTCACCGCGAAATCCGGCTGCACCGCCACCTGGTGGTAGCCGATCCCGTCGCTCGGGGAACGGGCTGGAGAACGCCTCACCATGACGTGAATCCCCGCTGGTGGTCGGGGGCCGCCCTGATCGGGAAACCGATCCGGGCGGCCCTGCGGCTTCCGGAGGGCCGGACGTCGGCCCGTTCACGGGGCGGCCACCGCGCGTCGCCGGCTGAACGATCAAGGCTTCGTGCTGTAGTCCTCGAACTTTGGCGCTGAGCCCACTCTGATCAGGGTCACCCGTCACCGCTGGCGCTTCGACCGGACCGCAACAACTTCTAGACCAGGCCTCACCACCTACCTCACTGGTCCATCACCTTGCCGGAGATCCACCACTTCGAATGAGGAAAACCGGCGACAAAGACGACATCCACAACTGGTCGATCGCTGGTCAACCCGCATCCACGAGCCCTTCCCAACTTGGTGGGCCTGGGCTGAGGGCCGTGGTGCAGACATGGCGAAGCTCCTGGTAGTTGGCTTCTCGACCGCGGACAAGGCCATCGCCGCGACCTTCGAGTGATTGTCTGCCCATCCGCGAGCGACCTGTCCGGTTCACATCTTCAGTTGCTGGCCAGGGAACAGACCGCGCACCGGTGCCCGGATCGGCAGCAGGTGGCCGCGCCTGGATTCCGGATGTCAAGCCCTGCTGGGTGCTGGCGCACTCCCGCTGTGGCGATACCGCTTGGCCGCAGGGTTCGGCGTCGGTCTGACCACCGTCAGCCGCGACATCCACGAGGCGTCGGACTCCTGGCAGCAGTGGCGCCGTGCCTGCCTCGGGTGCGGGCCGCGTGGACACGAGGCCCGGACCGTTCCGTCGTCGCACGAGGTGCTGCCCCGGTATCCGCGCGGCGTGCACGTCATACAAAGGCTCATCCTGCTCTCGCCCTTAGCTTGGGCCGTGCCGAGGCCACCAGTCCTGGATGCACCTCCGGCGGCCCGCCTCATCAACGCACGCCAGCGGACCGGTCCGCTGGCGTGCGTAGAACTGGCCGGTCAGCCACTCGACGCCGAGCCACCACTCAGCACTCCGGAGGCAGTTGAGGATCTGCCGGGCGGTGGACCCGGCGATCCTGATGCCGAGCACTGGGAGCTCGCCGTAGACCTGGCAATGACCCAGGTCGGAGTCCCGGTGCGCGTCTCGTTGTGGCGATCTCCTGGTACTCGATCACCTTCCGGCCGAGACCCCGGTGAGGGAGCACTACCGGCACGTCCGACCACCGTAAGCGGGGCTCCGGGCCGACACCGGAGCGCAGCAGCAGCGCGGGTGTGTCGATCACGCCTGCCGACACCGTGACGTGGGCGCCCTACACCCGTTCGAGCTGCCCTGCGACTTCGACCTCGACCGCAGGAAGAGGTTGGGTCGCCGGCGCGCAGGTTCGAGGTGGGACAGCGCGGCCGACACGCGCAGTGTTCCCGTCCAGCTCATCGGGACGGGACCGACACCGGTGCTGTTCGGCCCGTTGTGGTCGGCGGAGTGGAATCGGGACCGACTGTGGAGGCGGCTCCTAGATCGGCACAAGTTTTCCTCCAGGCCGACCGGTCAGGATCGTGACTGTCGCGGGGACACCCCGCATACGGCAGAACGTCCAAAGGGGGAACGACGACATGCGACGACTCATGGGCACTGCGGCGGGGGTCGCAGCTCTAGTGCTCGCCTCGCTCACGGTGCTGCCGGGCACGGCACAGGCGGCGACTGGCACCGGTTACACCAGTCCGAGCTACTACGGCAACGCCTCCTTCAACACCAGCACGGGACGCCTCACGGTCAACGACACCTACGGTGACAGCCGCCGCGTCGTCTCGTCGGTGTGGAACCTCTCGTTGGGCGGCCTGCACATCGTGAGTGGTGAGGACGCCAACGGCAGCAACGGCACGCCTGGCTATGCCTACGCCTCCGGCGGCTACGCGCCGGGCGACCGACTGGAGATCGAGGTGTGCCGGCGCAACGGGCCTACCGCGACGCCTACCAACTGCGACTCTGGGTACGTCACGGTGAACTGACCGGGTGGTCGGGACGCGGGCCTGAGGTGGTCCGCGTCCCTGCTCAAAAGTCATCGTTGCTGGTCAAGCGGCATCTCGGTACTCGTTGAGGAGCCGTCGAGGATGCCGGTCCGATGCAGTCGGTGGGTGCCGAGGTCGGTTGAGTGGTTCTTCGCAGGTTGTGAGGATCTGCCCCGCGTGGGCTTCCTGCCACGATCAGGATGTGGTCCTGGAGTTCGCATCGGCGGATCGCGAGTACGCCGCCGTCGCATGCCCGGATCGGCACGGGTGTCGGACAACCAGTCCGACCAAAGGTCGCACCCGCGGTCAGCGCACCACCCCTTCGTCGTGGTCATGATCGTGCCGCGGGCGATCAGTGTCCTTGTCTTCGTCCGTTGTTTCAGCCGTTGCAGCTATTGCTGCGGCGTCAACCCGGCGCGACCCAACCCCTTCACGATAAGGTTGATCACGCAATCAGGGACAGGACCGACCGTTATCCAGGCCACCCTCTGCGGCTCCGACGTTCCACACCTGGACCAGGGACCCCAACGCCACTGGTGACGAGAACTACTCGACGTCACCCGGGGACGGTCTGTGGGTGCAGATCGCACACCGATTAAGTTTCCCCGCCGCGCCCGTCTGTATGTGTGAGATCGACTCACGGAAGGCTGGCACGATGCGCAAACTGATCTTCGGCATGAACGTGACCCTGGACGGCTACATCGCCGCGACCGGCGATGACATCGGCTGGAGCGCGCCGAGCGACGAGCTGTTCCAGTGGTGGCTCGACCGGGAGCGGGAGAGTGAGCTGTCGCTGTACGGGCGCAAGCTGTGGGAGACGATGAGCTCCCACTGGCCGACGGGCGACCAGCAGCCCGACGCCACCCCGGCGGAGGTCGAGTTCGCGCGGAACTGGCGGGACACGCCGAAGGTGGTGTTCTCCTCGACCGTCGACGAGGTCGACTGGAACACCCGCCTGGTGACCGGCGACGCGGTCGGCGAGATCACCCGGCTCAAGGCCGAGGACGGCGGTCCGATGAGCATCGGCGGCGCGACGCTCGCCGGGGCGGCCATGAGGGCCGGGCTGATCGACGAGTACCAGCTGGCGACCCACCCCGTCCTGGTGGGCGGCGGCACGCCGTTCTTCACCGCGCTGGACGGTTGGGTGAACCTGAACCTGGTGGAGACGCGGACGTTTCCCGGCGGCGTGGTGCTGACCCGATACGAGACGAGGCGATGAGGCAACCCTTCCCCGGCCACTTCGTTGCGTTCCGAATGAGCCGTTGACCGACTCGCCGGAGACGAGGACGACGGCGGCCCGCGCGCTGGATTCGTCGACGGTGGGGACATGGGCGATCACAGCGTCGGGGGCAGGTCCAGCCATGGTTTGTCGGCGGCGTCGAAGCCGGTGAGCTCGGCGATCTTCCCGTCGACGACGCGCAGGACCGCGATGGCGAACAACCGGTACTCCGGGTCGTCGGGGGTGCGGAGGTAGAGCGCGGCGGCTGGCATGCGGTTGACCGTCGTGGTGATACCGCGCCAGTCGTCGTGGCCGCGCTGGAAGAGCCCACCGGAGACCCAGCCGTCCACCGCGTCCTTGGCCGTCCTGGTCACCGTGCCCGGATCGGGCAGCATCGCGAAGCGCAGGTCGTCGCGCAGCAGCGACATCAGCCCGTCGAGGTCGTTGCGCTCATGGGCGTCGATGTACGACTTCACCACGCCGCGCTCGTCGCTGGACAGCTCGTAGGTGGCGGGGCTGCGCCAGTCGAGGCGGCGGTCGGGCAGCTGCTCCCGCATCGTCACGCGCGCCCGCTGCAAGGCGCTGGTCACCGAGGCGACGGTCAGGTCGAGGGCGTCGGCGGCCGTCGGTGCCGGCCAGCCGAGGACGTCGCGCAGGATGAACACCGCCCGCTGTCGCGGTGGCAGGTGCTGGACGGCGACGATGAACGCCAGCTCGATCGTCTCCCGGGCCACCACCGATTCCTGCGGGTCCTCGGGGAGCATCCGGTCGGGGTACGGCTGCAGGTACGGCAGCTCGGAGCCGGAGTCCGGCAGCTCGACCGGCACGGGTGTGCGGTCGTTGCGCTTCTCCAGGAAGTCGAGGCAAGCGTTCGTCGCGATCCGGTACAGCCACGTCCGCAGCGCGGCGTGCCCCCTGAACGACTCCCGCTTCCTCCACGCCCGCAGGAACGTCTCCTGCGCGAGGTCCTGGGAGTCCTCGTAGTTCGCGAGCATCCGGTAGCAGTGCGCCTGCAGCTCACGCCGGTAGCGCTCTGTGAGCAGCGCGAACCGCGCCGTGTCGTCTGAGCGGACCGCCGCGATGAACGTGGCCTCGTCGCCACCCGGCAGTCTGTCGTCGGCCATGGTCATCAATCCTTCCACCGGGGAGACGGGCTGGCAGAACTGACGACGGGGCGGCGCATTTCTGATCGGTGAAGCCGCTGACACCGGGCCGTTCGTCAGACCGGACGGTTCAGGTCGATCCGGCGAACGTGCTCCGGGCCGGGTGCCGTCGCGCGGAACGGTTCTCGTCGCCCGTGAGGTCCGAGATGCCGCCGTCGACGGCGATGACCTGGTCGCCGCGTCCTTCGCCTATGTCCCGCCGTGGCCTGCGTCCTGCGACTGGTCCAGTTGCACGTGGGCGAAAGCGCTGGTCGGGCGACCGGCTGATCAATACTCTGAACGGGGGTCGGAGGACCGTGATCATTTGAGGGGGACCGCAGTGCGTCGTGTACTACCCGTTGCTCTGAGTGCGTTGCTGACAGGTGGGCTGCTGCTCGCCGGCGGGACGGCGTCGGCGGCGCCTTCGCCGACCGTCCAGGCCGGCGAGGCCGGCGAGACCGGTTCGACCTTCACCTCGTCGTCCCCGGTCCGGGTGCTCGACACGAGGAACACCGGCGGTCCGGTCGGGGCGGGTGGCACCGTCACCGTCGACCTCTCCGCCCGGGTTCCCGCCGCCACCACCGCCGTGGTCCTCAACGTCACCGGGGTGACCCCGACGGCACCCACCTTCGTGACGGTGTTCCCCAGCGGTGGCGCGCGGCCCGTCGCGTCGAGCCTGAACCTGACGCCGGGGGACGTCCGGCCCAACCAGGTCACCGTCACGCTCAGCGCCGACCGGAAGGTCGACCTCTACAACAACAGCGGGAACGTCCACCTCGTCGCCGACCTCGCCGGCCACTACAGCACCGGCGCCGGGGCCAAGTTCACCGCGCTGGCGGCCAACCGCGTGCTGGACACCCGGGAGAACGCGCAGGTGGGCCCCGGCGCCACGCGTGCGGTGGACCTGTCCGCCTGGATCCCGGCGTCGGCCACGGCGGTCACGGTCAACCTGACCGCCACCAACGCGACCGCCGACACGTTCGTCACCGCGTGGCCCGCCGGAACGTCCCGGCCCACCGCGTCGAACCTGAACGTGCCGCCCGGCGACACGCGCCCCAACCTCGTCACCGTCGCCGTGGGCGCGAACCGCACGGTGAACCTCTACAACAACGCGGGCACCATCGACCTGATCGCCGACCTGACCGGCTTCTACACCCCCGACTACGGCGCCCTGTTCCTGCCGCTGAGCTCGGCACGGGTGCTCGACACCAGGGACGGCACCGGCGGCACGACCGGGGCGGTCGGCGCCCGGCAGGTCGTCAACCTGGGTCTCACGACCAAGGCCCCGATCACGGCAACCGCCGTGGTGATCAACATCACCGGCGTCGACGCGACGGCCGCGACGTACGTGTCCGCGTACGGGGCAGGGCAGTACACCAACGCCTCGAACCTCAACCTGTCCCCGGGGCAGACCGTGCCGAACGCCGCCGTGGTCGGGTTCGGCATGACGCGTGACCTCCAGCTGTACAACAACAGCGGGAGCGTTCACCTCGTCGCCGACCTGGCCGGCGCGTTCGCGGTGCTCGACGCCCCGACCTGCACGACCGATTGCGTTTACGGGTGGGGCAGGAACGGCGCCGAGCGCGCGCTGGGCACCGTGGAGGCGGTGGCGCGGACGTCCGTGCCGACTCGGGCGAGGCTGACCGGGGTACGGGCGATCGCCGGCAGCATGTGGGGTACCCAGTACGTGTTGCGCGCCGACGGCACGGTGGTGGCGTGGGGGAAGAACGACTCGGGGCAGCTCGGCAACGGGTGGAAGGCCGGCAACGGCGGTGGGTCCGCGGTGCCGGTTCGCGTGCTCGGGCTGACCGGCGTCACCGCCATCGCCGCCGGTCAGCTCACCGGCTACGCGCTGCGCGAGGACCGCACGGTGTGGGCCTGGGGCTGGAACGGCACGGGCCAGCTCGGCAACGGCGGTACCGACGACTCCTCGGTGGCCGCGCCGATCCCCGGTCTGACCGACGTCGTCGCCATCGGCAGCTCCTGGGGCACCGGCTATGCGGTCCGCGCCGACGGCACCGTCTGGGCGTGGGGTTTCAACAGCCAAGGCGAGCTCGGCAACGGTTCGAGCGGAGGGCACTCGTTGGTGCCCGTCCAGGTGTCCGGGCTGACCGGGGTCACCGCGGTGTCGGGCGACAGCGGCAGCGACGGCGTCTACGCCCTGCGCGGCGACGGCACGGTCTGGGCGTGGGGTTCCAACTACTACGCGCAGCTCGGCAACGGTCAGCCGTGCGAGCCGTCCGGCGGTGGGCTCTGCGCTTCCCGCGTCCCGGTGCGGGTTTCCGGGCTGACCGGCGTGACGGGGATCGACGCGGGCCGCTACAACGGTTACGCGCTGCGCGGCGACGGCACCGTGTGGGCTTGGGGCTCGAGCTACGGCGGTGTCCTCGGCAACGGGGTCGCGTGCACGGACTTCTCGCCCGCGTGCGCGTCCGCGGTCCCGGTCCAGGTGTCGAACCTCTCGGACGTGACGCAGATCGCCAGCTTCGGCCGCGGCGCCCTCGCGCTGCGTGCCGGCGGCACCGTCGCGGGCTGGGGCGAGGACATCTTCGAAACGCTCGCCAACGACCAGACGTACACGCACTCGACGGTCCCGGTTCCGGTGCAGGGGCTGTCCGGTGCGACCGCCATCGCCGCCGACTACTACACCGGGTGGGCGTTGGTCCCGAACCCGTGAGCACGGGGTGCGCCCGGCGGACCGCGTGGTCCGCCGGGCACACCGGTGCGTCCTCAGTGGACAATTCGCGCCTGGGTGAACCGCCGGCCCGGCGTCGTGGCGAGGTCGTTCAGTCGGGGTGGGCGGCCTAGATCACTCCGCAAGCGGTCCGACCCCGGCGACGACGTGATCTCCCGGCTCTGCGCCACCGATGGAGTGTCCGACACCGAGGCCGCGGGCTGTCCATTGCGTTGCTGTTCACCGGACACGAGTCCACCGTCGGCGACTGCGTCGAGCTGGCCGACACACAACGCCGCGTGCACGTGCGCGGCGGCCAGAAGAAGGTCGACTTCTGCCTGCGGCTGCGTGCGCTGGGCATCTTCCCCGAGGACGCACCCCACGCGGTCCGCGCCTTCGGGCTGGCGGCGGGCCGGCTGAGCATCGAGGAGTTGGTGGACCGCTATCCGCTGCGGTGCGGGCCGGTCCGTGACCTGATCGTGGACTACCTGCGGGAACGGCAGCCGTCTCTGGACTTCGCCAGTATCGATGCGATCTCCCGGACCCTGGCCGGCCTGTTCTGGGCCCGGATCGAGGCCCTCGCGCCGGGCATCGACACGCTGCGCCTGCCACCGGAGACGATGCGGGCTTGGAAGGAGGACCTGAGCACGAAGAAACGCATCACCACCAACGCCGCCGGCGAGCAGATCGAGATCTCCAGCCCTCGCATCAACGCCAAGGACGAGTTGCTCCGGGTGCGGGCCTTCTACCTGGACATCGCCCACTGGGCGCCGTGGGCCGTGTCCTGCCCGATCAGCGACGCCGAGATCGGCCGCGCCAAGGAACTCAAGCACCGCAAGGCCCGCATGGACCAGCGCACCCGCGAGCGGCTGCCCGTCCTGCCCGTCCTGCCCGTTCTGGCACGAACGGCCCACGAACGCCGCCTCGCCGCGGAGCGACGGCTGCGGGCAGCCCAGGACACCCGGCCCGGCCCACCGATCCCCGGTACCGACGGCGCGCTGCGCAGGGCGATCGCCCCCACATCCATCGGCCGGCACGTTTGGGCCGAGGACACGACCACCGGCAAGCGGCGCAACCTGTCCTTCGAGGACGAGGAGTCGTTCTGGTCCTTCTTCACCATCGAAGTCCTGCGCCTGACCGGGATCCGCTGCGAGGAGATGCTGGAGCTGAGCCACCACAGCATCACCGAATACCGCCTGCCCTCCACCGGCGAACTCGTGCCGCTGCTCCAGATCGCGCCGTCCAAGACCGACACGGAGCGACTTCTGCTCGTGAGCCCAGAACTCGGACCCCGACCGATCCAGAACGGGACTCCTTCTTCGCACACTTCGAAAAACAGAAGGTGTCCGTCGGGATCTGCGCGCGAGCATTCGGATCGCCTTGCGTCCATGAGCATGCTTGCGTCAGATTTTCACTACCACGGCCTGACCCGGCGCAACGATCACGGCTGGAGGAGATCCGTGACAATCTGGAGGCCCGTGTTATCGAGGCCAAACGCGAAGGATGGCTCGGGGAGGTCGAAGGACCGCAAGTCAGCCTGACGGGAGCCAGAGACAAGATCTCCCAGATTGACACCGCGCTCCAACGCCCCACCGGCGCGGTCGCGCTCGGCATGCCCGACTTCACCTCACTCGCCGGCCGAACAACATCCACATCAACGCAGAGCTGACGACACACAATGCACCGGCATGCCGGACGGGGGCGGACACTTCACTCGTGCCGCCGCCCCCTATCCGTCAGCAGACTCCACTCATCCACTGCCGTCACAGGGTCGTCTGCTGCGGCCACCATCTCAACGTACAGGGGCGTCGCCGCGACTCGGAGCCTGCCGTCCTTCGTATAGCCCAAGACCACGCACCGCAACCGCCGACCCACTGCGGGCCACGGCTCGCCCGGCTTGTCCGTGATGTACGAGCTGTCCACGAATCCGTGCTCGCCGTCCTCGGATTCGACCAGAAGCCCGTACCGAGCATGGCCGACCACCGAGCAGTGAACGACGTCGTACCTGCGCCGCGCTTGTGGCTCCATCTGACCTCCCACGACATCCTTACACGCCGCAGACAGCTCGTTCTGCCGATCTCGGACGGCCGGCGGTCGTCGTTTGAGTGCACCGACGTCAGTTCAGAGAAGCCTGTGTCAGGTGCCCACTCCTTCGGGTTGACCCGACCCGATTGCCGCGACTGGAAAAGATCCACGTCAACCTCGTCGACCGCCTGCAGGAGGCCAAAGAGCAGGGCTGGCTGGGGGAAGTCGCCGCGATCGAGACCACGATAGCCGCCGTCCAGAAACTCGAAGCCATGCGCGCGATGACGACCCACAAACGTCAGTCCATCTGGGAATTCCCGACTTCCACTCTGCTCTCGGATGATCCAACCTACGCAAATGACCGGTGCGTCGCCGATGTTCAGGGATGTGGTCCGAGGAGCGTCGCGAGGTCATGGGCGGCGGTGCTGAGTTGTTCACCTGCGTCCACCGTGAAGGTCGCTCGGACGCACCAGCCGTCGGGATCGGACGCCTGGGCTAGTTCGACACCTATGCGGACTCTGCTCCCGAGATGTTGTCCCACGAGCCGGAGTTCATGCTCAAGAGACTCGTAAACCCGGTCGCCGTCCCACCCGCGCCAGCTTTCCATCATTCCGGCGAAGAACTCGACGAGATCGTCGAAGCCCACGGCATAGTGGGACGTCACAGTCGACTCGGCGCGCAGTCCGGCGTCGACGACCTCGACGTCCACGGACCAGATCTCCCCTCCGCTTCCGCGGACGACATCGCGCAGGATGAGGGCGTGCCCATCTCGACCAACCACCACCTGGTCCACCGGGGCATCATCGCAAACGATCCCCACCGACGGCATCCCTTCATCGTGCATGGGGGCCGCGACACGCCCAAGCCTCACGCTGTCGTCAGATTCCAGTAACGCTCCGTAACGAAGGTCCGTCGAGTGGAACTGTGATCAACATCAAGATCATTTCGGTTAAGCAGGCGTGTTCGTGCTGGCAGGGCGTGCTGTAGGGGCGCCCGCAGGAGCCGAGTCCAACCTTGCGCTTGTCGAAGTGCTCGTCGAACTCGGTCATTCCTCGCTGGAGGCCTCGGCAGGGCTCGGCCACGGCCGGGTTCCGCGGGGTCCACGCCAGGGTGACCTGGCCCGGGCGTGCGGTCCTGCTCCGCGGCGACCTCCCGCACGACGCGTCCCGTCCTCGGTTACCCGCACGACCCGCTCGCCGGCGACCACGTCCGCGCGGTGACCGCGGGCGACCTGAAGATCGAACCCCGCCGCTGACGTCCGTAAGCGTCGGGGGCGGCGTTGCCGCCGCCCCTCGGCGGTCGTGACCCGTCAGGCGAGTTCGGCCAGGCGGCCGGTGGTCGGGGCGATCACCCGCTCGATCCACGCCGCCTGGTCGCCGTCCGGCGATCGCAGGATGACGGTGTCGATGCCCATGCCCGCGTAGCCCGCCACGGTCTGGGCACACGCCTCGGCGTCCTCGGGCAGGTCCCCGAGGTGCACCACGGTCTTGCGGATGGCGTCGTAGTCGCGACCCAGGTCGTCGCAGTGCCGGTGCAGCACGTCGAGCTTGTGCGGCGCCTCGGCGGGTGACGCGAGCAGGAGGTTGCAGGCGTCGGCGTAGCGGGCGACCAGTCGCAAGGTCTTCCGCTCGCCGTTGCCGCCGATCATGACCTCGGGGTGCGGCGAGCTCACCGGCGCGGGCACGCACAGGGTCTCGGCCAGCCGGTAGTGCTCGCCTTCGAACGGGCCGTTGTCCGCCGGGTCCCACATCCGCAGGCAGATCCGCAGCGCTTCCTCCAGGCGCTCGAAGCGCTCGCCCAACGGCGGGAACGGCACGCCCAGCCCTTGGTGCTCGCGTTCGTACCAGGCGGCGCCGATGCCCAGGGTCGCGCGACCGCCCGACAACACGTCCAGCGTGGTGACGTTCTTCGCCAGCAGGCCGGGGTGGCGGTAGGTGACGCCGGTGACGAGCGCGCCGAGGCGGACGGTGGAGGTGTGCGCGGCGAGGAACCCGAGCGTGGTGTAGCTCTCCAGCATCGGGTCCTCGGCGGCGTCGTTGTGCTCCATCTGGAAGAAGTGGTCCATGACCGACAGCCACGCGACCCCGGCCTCCTCGGCCGCCGCGCCGGCGGCGGCCAACTCGGGACCGAGCCGCGCCGCACCCTGGTTGAACCGGTTGATGTGCACACCCAGTCGCACGTCGTGCTCCGTTCTCCACCTGCTCCGCCATCGACGGCCGCGACGCTAGTGGCTGGAGCGCGCTCCAGGTCAACCCGTGTTCCGCGGCGGAATCGGGGCCGCACCCGCGGCGGCTTCGACGCGGGCCTCCAAGGAGTCGGGCGTCGGCTTGGATCCGGCGGGCGATGGGGAGCGGGGCAGGGGCGCTCCGGTGGCAGCAGCCGCCGCGCGTCGGCGTGCCGGAGCATGGGGAAGTCCCACCGCAAGCCGGTCCTGGTGATGCTGCTGGGCGCGTCGCTCGGCCGCGAGGCGGAGACCTGGTCCGACCGGGAGGTCGCCACCTACGCCGGCACCAATCCCTACCACTGGGGCAGCGCGCACAGCGCCTACGAGTCCGGCCTGACGAGATCCCGTTCACCGCGGGCGATGCCATCTGCCGCGAGGACGACCCCGCGCACGCCTCGTCGCGTACGGCCACGTCGGGGTCGACTTGGACGGCGTCTACAAACGCGCGATCGTGGGTCACGGGGCCGTGCTCGGCCACTACGACGCCTTCGCCGACGTGCTGGTGCTGGTGATGTCGGACCTGGTCACGCGGCGGGAGCAGGTGGAGAACACGCTCGGCTCCACGATCATGTCTCCCGCCGTGCGGGAAGACCGGAGCGGCCCTGTGGGGTGCCAAGAGCCGGCCGCACGACCCGACCTGCGGTTAGAGCACCGGGCGGTGATCCGGTGCTGCACGCGCACGCGCTGTCGCCGCTGTGCCATGATCTGGCTGTGGGGGACTCCTTCAAGGTCGCACCTAAGGCCGTCGAGCTGCTGGGCGGGCTCGTGCAGCGCCAGAGCTCCGGCATCGCCGCGCACCTGAAGGCACTGGAGCACAACCAGGTCGACGACCTGGGTCAGGGGCTTTTCCTGGAGCTCTCCGGCCACCTGGAGAACCTGCGCTTCCACGCGCAGGACAACACCCGGCGCGCACTGAGCCTCGCCGGCTCGTCGGCGGTCGAACTGACCAAAGCGGCCGAGTTCTACCGCACCACGGACCGCGACGAGGCCGGCCGGCTGGACCGGGTGTACCCGGCGGTGCCGACGTACCCGAGGAACGTCGAGGCGAGCGAACTGCCGCCGGGCGTCGCGTCCAGCGGATTCGGCGACGTGGTCGAGACCAGGTACTACAACGGCCCCGGCGAGACGAGCATCGAGAACGAAGTGCTGCGGGACAAGTGGCCGATGGGGGTCGAGGACAAGCTCGGCAAGTGGCTCGAGGTCGGCGACTTCGGCTCGGTGGCCGCGACGGCCGACAAGATCGCGCAGAAGATCCTCGGGTGGAGCCCGCTGGACCGCATCACCGAGGTCTACAGCGGCGACTGGAACGGCATCTACCGGGAGAGCGTCGTCATCGCCGACACGGGCACCGCGTTCGACGGCATCGCCAAGAACGTCCAGCGCGGCCGTTATGCCATCCAGGACGCCTGGGACGGCAACGCGGCGGCGGCGGCCGAGCGGTGGCTCGACGAGTTCGCCCTCGGCTGCGCGGAGCACGCGAAGTACTGCCACGACGTGGCCAGGAAGGTCTCGCTGCTGGCCGAGTCCGCCTTCCACCTGTACCAGACGATCGGCGTCCTGCTGGAAACGTTGATCGACGCCATCGTCGCGCTGCTCACCGCGATGAGGGGCAACGCGGTGGTCAAGTTCATCGGCACGATCGCGGACGTCGCGACCGGTGGCGCGGCGAAGTTCCTCGGCTCGATCATCGGCATCGCCAACCAGATCCAGTCCGCGGTCGACCAGGTCCGGGCACTCGTGCACGGGTTCGCCGCCGTCGTGCAGGCCGCACGGGCGCAGGGCGACGGCGTGCGCGCGATCTGGCCGTGGTCCCACTTCGACCACCCGGGAGCGTGATGACGAACCCGTTCGCGACCGCAGACGGCGTGCAGGCGCAGCACAACATGTTCCGCGTGCTCGCCGCGGCGGACGACGGCGCCATCTCCGACTTCGCGAAGGACGTCGTCGCCGGCCGCTCGGCCCCGCGCGACCTGCTCACCCAGCAGTGGGCGGTGGAGTCCGTGGCGGACAAGGCCTTCGCCGCGATCGACGAGTTCCAACGCCTGCCCGAAACCGAACGCGCCGCGCTCGTCGGGCAAGGGGCGGCATTCCTCGACGAGTACATCGCCGGGCTCGCGAACCTGGACGTCGAGGCCGAGCCGACACCGCCGCCGTGCGGGACTGCCCGGGACGACGACGATGACGAGCCGGGACCGTCGTTGCTGAGAGACGCCTGGTAGCCCTCTGCTCGAGGGCTTGTCGGTGAGGCCGTCACGCCTGTCGCGTCGCAGGGTTCGGCTACCGGGCGCGAACCCCGACCGCGCGACACCTCGCTGATCAGCGTGGCGCTTGCGGATGCCGGCCGGGCAGCGTCCGGTCGAGCGTCGCCCGATCGGGTGCCAGGTGACCCAGTGTGGTGCGGCCGGGTGAGGTCGGCCGGGCGGCCGATCAGTCGAACCGGTGATCGCTGGGCGAAGACGTATCCGGAGCGGTGACCGCCCTCCCTGAACGGACGTGACGGAGACGCACTCAGGTGGGGAGCGCCGCAGTCGGGCGCCGGGCCGTTCGTGTGCCGGGACAGCGACATTGCGGGCGCGGTACGTGCTTGATCACGCGGTTCGGGGAGCCGGGGCGGTCCTGCTCATCCGCGGCGAACCGGGGATCGGCAAGAGCAGGCTGCTGGCCCAGATCATCGAGGAAGCCGTGCGGCTGGGGTTTCGGACCTCGTGCGGCTCGGCCGCCGAACTGGGACGGCCCGTGCCCTTCGGGGCGCTGGCCGCGGTGCCAGCGGACGCCGTGGTGCCCGTGCCGCGGCATCCGGTCGGAGGTGAGGGGGCGTACCGCGTCGTCGAGTCGTTGGTGGCGGCGGTGAGTGCGCGTGCGGCCGCGGGGCCGATGCTGATCGCCGTCGACGACCTGCACCGGGCGGACCCGGCGGCGCTGCTGGCGCTGCGCGGCTTCTGCCGCAGGCTCGCGGGTCTGCCGGTGGTCGCGACGCTGCGCCCGGCCGAGCGGGATGCCGACCGACCTCGCGCCGCTGCTGGTCCTGTGCGGGCGGCTGGACGAGGCGGAGGCGCGGTCGAGACCCACCTCAAGCACGTGTTGACCAAGCTGGGCGTGTCGGGCCGGGTCGAGCTCGCCGCGGTGGGCGTCCGAGGAGCCGACCCGGGTGAGCGCGTCCCCGCCGACACATCTCCGTGAACGCACGGATGTTCGGCGGACGCGGCGCGGGCAGCCTTTCCCTGGCCGAGAAGACGGACAGGACAGGGGAGAGGCATGGCAGAGAACATGATCGGCTCGATCACCTGCACGCCGCCGCAACCGCGGCCCGGGGAATGCGTGGAGGTCCGGGTGCTCGACCCGGACGGTCGACCGCTGGAGACCACGGGTGCGCGGGTCGCGATCCGCGGTCTGCCGGGGGACGTGAGGTACCTGCAGTTCGCCGGCGAGGGCACCCGGCGGGTGACCGTGACCGCCGAGCGGGACGGCCGGACCGAGCAGCGGACGGTGCACCTGGAGGTGGCCGGGCAACCGCTGTCGTT
Source organism: Actinosynnema sp. NPDC002837 (assembly GCF_040295345.1). Lineage (NCBI taxonomy): Bacteria > Bacillati > Actinomycetota > Actinomycetes > Pseudonocardiales > Pseudonocardiaceae > Actinosynnema > Actinosynnema sp. NPDC002837. The sequence continues at coordinate 18,732 of NZ_JBEOVG010000015.1, read as the reverse complement.
CGTGCCGGTGAACGGCGCGCGGCCGCACCTGCCGCTGCTCCGTGCGCGGCAGTCGTTGGAGAACCCCTACGAGGTCGAACTCGCGGTCGGGTTCGACAACGCCCCGGAACACACGGCGGGCGAGCAGCTGTCCGGGGAGCCCCGGTACGAGTGGGACTTCGGCGACGGGTCGGACCTCCTGGTGACGAGGTCGTCGGTGGTGCGCCACGACTTCTTCGCGGGCATCGACCACGTCGGCGCGGGGATCGGGCAGTTCCACGTGCGGTGCGCCGTCGCCCACTCGGGCGTCGAGGTGGCCAGGACGCTGACCGTGCACTCGGCGTACCACCTGTGCCGCCGCCGCGGTACCGCGGTGCCGCACGTCAAGGCCGACGTCTTCGCGCACAAGGTCTACACGTTGTTCGCCGCGAGCTTCACGGTGTTCAACGTCGAGGACGGCGAGCTGTGCTGGACCGGATGGCGGTCGCGCCGCTCCACGAAGACCCGGACGCCCTGGTCGTCCCTCCTCCGTTCACCCCGCTCCGGGCACCCGTCACCGTGTCGCCCGGATCCAGCGCCAAGGTGGGCGTGCACACCCCGATCGACGGGGTGGTGCCTGCCGGCGCCCCGGGCTTCACGGTCTGGTACGCCGGGCACGTCGGCGAGTTGCCGGTGCGGCTCTCAGCCACCTTCGACGTGCCTCTGGGAGAACGGGCGACCCCCGCGGTGCTGCCCGTGGTGCCCGACGACTGGGCGCGGCCCTGGCCGTGGGACCAGCTCGTGCGCCCCTACCTCGCCCGGGTCGTGCCGCGTGACGGGCTGATGGGCCACGTTCCGCTGTCCGACATCATGCTGGACGGGGTCACCGGCACGCTCGCCGTCGACCTGAAGACCGTGTCCACGGCCTTGGACCCGCCGCAGGCGCGCGCTGCGGTCGTTCGAGTGCTGGACGCGGTCTTCGGCCCGGTGCGGGAGCTGGAGCAACAGCGGGGTTCCGGCTCCCGCCCGTCGGTGCAGGCCCTGATCGGCCCGCGGAGCGTCGCCGAGGGGAGTTGGTGCGACCCGGAGAACATCACCGATGAGGAGCGGGAGCAGGCCGAGGCGGGACAGCTCGTCTGCATGCTCACCGACGACACCGAAGAGGTGAAGATCCCGGAGCGGTTCGTCAACGCGCTCAAGGGCGACCTCGTCATCTCCCCCGGCGGCACCGGTCTGATCGGCGGGATGATGCGCCAGGTCAGCCTGCCGCAGAAGTACAGCCACTCCGGGATCATGACCAGGAACTACCAGGAGGTGACCCACTCGACCGCGAGCGAGGAACGCCTGCTGAACAACGCCGGCAGCGACGGCTTCGACCCCGAGGTGCTCAAGTACCTGTGGCCCGGCGTGGTGACGCAGGGTGTCGGGGCGGCCATCCACGGGGAGGACTTCATCTCGCCCGAAGGCATGCCCTACAGCATCTCGTCCTTCGAACCGCACCAGGTCGGCGCGTCCTTCGACGGCAACTTCGAGATCGTGCCGCCCCTCGTGGTCAAGCCGGACCCCGAGGCGGAGGACGTTACGGTGCGGCAGGCGCTGCGAGACGTCGCCGAGCAGGCCCGCGCCGCAGGCGTCACCGCGCCCGAGACCGATCAGAGCAGCGGCCTGAAGCAGTCGAAGAGCCACTACCGGTTCTACTGCTACACCAACGCGGAGATCGGGTTGACCGAGATCGCACCGCCCGAGGCAGGATGGGCCGCGGGCACCTTCCCCACCGTGTGCTCCTCGTTCATCTGGCTCACCCACCGGAAGGCCAAGACCCGGCTGGAAGGCCCGGGACCACTCGTGCAGCAGGCGGACCTGGAGCCGAAGGACGTCGAGACGGGGGCCCAGGTGCGGCACGACACCGTCGACGGGCTGTACGAGTACACCGCCGCGGAGCGGCTGAAGGCCGGGCAGTGGCTCTACGACACGATCTACAACCTGGCCTACGACGACGGCGGGTGGTTCGGGGTGCTGCTCACCGACGGCGCCGACGACGTCGCCAACCAGCTGCTGAACGCCTTCGCCAACGACGGTGCCGGAGGCAAGGACTCTGAGCTCTGGCGCACCACGGGCGACGCCAACGCCGTGTCCCCCGACGACCTCCTCTGGTGGGACGGGCCGGACACGGGCGGGCTCTACGGCCACGTCGAACCGGTGCAGTACCGGGCGGCGCGCACGGAGGTGCGCCGGATCAGCCGCTGGCAGAAGGTGCTGAGCAGGGGGACCGTGCGCGGCAGGGTGCTGCTCGACGGGAAAGCGGTGGCCGGGGCGCACGTCGAGCTGCCCGGTGGCGCGGCGGTCGCGGACAAGACCGACGCCGACGGCGCGTTCGAGTTCGCCGACGTGCCGTTCGGGGAGTACGCGCTCACGGCGTGGCGGGTCGTCAAGGGCGTCCACCACTCGGCGGAGGTCGAGGTCGTCCACGAGGCGGAGGACACCGAGCTCGGTGACCTGGTGCTCGACCCGCCGCCCGAGCAGTTCCGGATGGCCCAGGTCCACCTCGACTTCTGGGGCAGCGACCACGAGTCCGCCGGTGACAACGAGACCTACTCCGACGGACCCAGGTACCACGAGCTGGACGTGAGCCCGGACAAGCCGGTGAACAAGCTCGACGAGGAGTACAAGTGGGGCGGCGAGATGCGCGTCGAGTACGAGGTCGTCGTGCAGCTGGCGGACGACAAGGCGATCTCGGTCGCCGTGCACGGCAAGCTGTACGAGGACACCACGGAGAGCGGGGACGACCTCGACCACACGGGCAGCCACTCGATCGTCGTGCCCGAGGGGGAAGTCAGGACCTTCGTGCACAAGATGCACAACAGTGACGAGGACGTGGTGCAGGACCGGGGCGAGCTGACCGTGAAGGTGGTGAACGCCCAGAACCACGCGTGATCGGCCGTCGGCCGGCGACGTCGCCGAGCGTGGTAACAGACCGCGGTGAGGGGCGGTCGCGGTCGCGACTGCCCCTCACCGCTCAATGGGTGGCGGCAGACCCGAGCCGGCTCGCCGGATTCGAACGGGACCGATGGAGGTGTCAGGCGAGTGCGGTGAACGCCATGACGTACTGCCAACTGGCACCGGGGTCGTGGCCGCCACCCGCCGGGCAGACGCCGGCCGTGGGGTTGCCCGCGAAGTACAGGCCGCCGCACTTCGAGCACGATCGCCAGCCCGCCTGCTTGCTGACGTTGACGCCGTCGTTGACGAACACCGTGTAGTCGGAGCTGCCCGCCCAGTTGTGCCCACCACCCAGCGGGCACCGGCCCGCCCAGCCGCCGAAGAAGAGACCCTGGCACCGGTTGCACCACCGCCAGTTCGACTGGACGTTGATCGGTCGCGGTTCCACGTAGTTGGTCATGAAGTAGTTGGCGCTGCCACCCGAGTTGTGCCCGCCACCGGCCGGGCAGGCACCGGTCGTGTTGTTGCCGCCGAAGAAGAGGCCCTGGCAGCGATTGCACCACCGCCAGTTCCGCTGCGGCCCCACGGGGTTCCAGCCGGGGTTCGTCGTGGAGTAGTCGGGGCCGCCCTCGCTGTCGATGTTCTCCTTGAACCTGTGGTGCCACGGCCGGCCGCTGCCGGAGAACATCAGCGCGAACCGGCTCACGGGGATCGTTCCGGTGAAGGCGGGGTCGCCGACGTCGTCACCCCTGGGGTGGAAGATCGAGATATCGGCCATGTCCCAGTTGTCCGGCGACCAGACGTGGTTGGGCGTCCAGTGCAGGTGCACGCTCTGGACGTTCTCCGCCAGCACCGGCTTGGCACCGGCCCGCGCGAAGGACAACCACTTGTCGTGCACCGTCCACGGTGCCCAGCCCTCGTCCCCGCCGTTGAGCTGCCCGGTGATCGTGGTGCGCCCGGCAAAGCTGCTGATCACCACCGACGCGGTGATCGCGCTGGCGGGTTCGAGTCCCTCCGGGCCGCGCAGGTCGTCCCCGCCGGTGCCGAGGCGGAAGGCGAGGCCGTTGACGGGCACACCCCTCATGGCGGTCTGCCACGACGCGGAACCGAAGTCACCGCCGAGCGCGGTGCCGGTCCTGGCCAGGGCGAGCGTGCCGCCCGCGACGGCTGCGCCCTTGAGCAGGTGGCGACGGGACAGGGCCATGGGGCTCCTCCTGATCACTTGTGCCAGACGGTGTAGGTGATGGCGAGCGGCTGGTCGCCGGTGGGGATGGCGGTGACCTGGACGGCCACCACGTTGTCCTCGGCGGTGCGGGCGCACACCCACGCCCCGGGGCTCATCGGACCGATCGCGACCTGGTCGTAACCGCGCCGGGCCAGCTCGTCGGCGCACGCGGCGGCATCGGGTTGGCCGGTGATCGGCGCGATGGGCTGCTCACCGCCGCCGGCGGTCCACAGCTCCCGGTAGCCGCCGACGTACCAGAGGTCGCTCGCCCCTGGCTTGACCTCGCCGATCACGCCGGTCTCCACGTCGAGGTAGTCCTGGTCGCGCAGGGACGCGGTCCCGGTGCGCACGACCTCGCCGGACCCGGCGGTGGTGACCGGTGCAGTCGACGCCGAACCGGGAGTGGCGGCGCCCGTCGACGTGGACGCGGTCGTGGTCGGGTGCGCCTTCGTGGTCGCGGCGGTGGTGGACGGCGGCGTGGTGGTGCCCCCACCCGTCCAGTAGGCCTGGACCGCGGCGCCGGCCATGCCCGCCCCGATCGCGATCACCAGCGCCATCGCCGCCGCGCCCCGGCCGACCGGGCGTCCGGCGAGCTGGACCAGCCCCAGGAACCCGGCCAGCACGGACAGCAACCCGGCCACGAGCACACCGGAGGCGGAACCGGTCGTGACGAGCTGGGCCACCGCCGCGACGTCGGCCACCGAGCCGAGTCCGGCCAGCGCGGTCGCCCGCCGCGTCACGGCGCGCGACGAGGGCTCGGGCGGCGCGGCCTGCTCTGCCTGGGGTGTGCGGGACATCGCGGCTTCCTTCTGCCCGGCGGGGACGAGCCCGAATCGTGGCAGCGCGGAGGTGGTGCCGGCGTCCCGGAAAACCGTGATGTCCGGGGCCGGGTCAGTTCCCCGGCATCCGGTCCAGGTAGGTCAGCACGGCCAGCACGCGCCGGTTGTCGGCGGCGCCGTCGGGAAGGTCGAGCTTGTGCAGCACGCGCTGGACGTGCGTGCAGACCGTGTTGAGGGAGACGAACAGGCGCTCGGCGATCCCGCGGTCCGTCAGCCCCTGCGCCATCAGCGCCAAGACCTCCCGTTCCCGCTTGGTGAGCGCGCCGAACCGGTCGCCGAGCACGTCCTCGATCACGGCCGCGTCGATCACCACCTCGCCCGCCGCGAGCCGGGCCAGCGTCGAGTCGAGCTCGGAGGCGTCGAGGACGTGTTCCTTGAGCACGTAGCCGCAGCGCCGTGAGCCGGTGAGGTCGAGCAGCGCGGTGGCGTAGCCGGGCTCGGCGTACTGCGACAGCAGGAGCAGCGGCAGGTCCGGTTGTCGGCGGCGCAGGGCACCGGCCAGCCGCAGTCCCTCGTCGGTGTACGTGGGCGGCATCTTGATGTCGAGGATGACGAGGTCGGGCGACGTGGCCTGGACCAGCGCCGGCACGTCGTCGGCCTGCCCGGCGATGCCGACCACGGTGTGCCCGTGGGCGGTCAGCACCCGGGCCAGACCCTCCCGGATCAGCCAGGCGTCGTCCACGATGACTAGTCGCACGTCAGCTCCACGATCAGCCGGGTTCCGGTCGGGGCGGCGTCCGCGATGGACAGCGTGCCGTCGAACGCCGCCACCCGGTCGGCGAGGCCGCGCAGCCCGCTGCCCGCCCGGGTGTCCGCGCCGTTGCCGTCGGCCACCTCGCGCCCCGCGCCGCCGATGCCGTCGTCCACCACTTCGACCCGCAACACGTCGGCCCGCAGGGAGAGCCGGACGCGCGCCCGGGTCGCGTGCGCGTGCTTGACGACGTTGTTCAACGCCTCGCTGACCACGAAGTAGGCTGCCGTCTCCACCGGCTGCGGCACCCGGTGGGGCAGTGCGTCGTCCACCGCGACCGGGAGCGGCTGGCGTCGCGCCAACGCGCGCACGGCGGCGGACAGACCCTGCTCGGTCAACACCGCCGGGTGAATGCCGCGGGCCAGCTCGCGCAGCTCGGAGATGGCGTCGGCCAGCTCGCGGTGCGCCTCCTCCAACGCCTCGGTGACGGCCCGGTCGGTGGGGTCGAGCTGCTGCTGGAGCAGCCGCAACGCGATGCCCACGGCCAGGATCCGTTGCTGTGCCCCGTCGTGCAGGTCCCGTTCGAGCCGTCTGCGCTCGGCGGCGGCGGCTTCCACGATGCGCCGCCGGGACGCCCGGGCCTCGGCGAGCTGCTGCCGCACGACGGCGTGCAGGCGGGCGTTGTCCAGGGCGAGGCGGGTCGCGACGGACGCGGCCCGCACCAGCTTCGGCTCGTCGTTCAGCGCCGGGTCGTGCAGGAGCAGCCCGATCGGCGGGTCGCCCCCGATGGGCAGCACGGCCCGGTCGTTGTCGATGGGCACGTGCTCGCCGTGCTCGTCGACGTACCGGCCGTCCTGCGAGAACACCAGCCGCAGCGTCGGGTCGCGCAGGGCCTCGCGCAGCGCGGGCTGCAACCGCCCGATGGGCGTGTGCTCGACCGCGCGCAGGAAGTCCGTGACCGAGCCGTACCGCAGCCGCTCGCGCAGCAGGCCGAGCAGGAACGCGCCGGGCATGGTCAGCACGGCGAGGTAGGGCAACGCGTCCGACAACGGGTTGGCCGCGGGCACCGAGCCGACCACGACCAGCACCATGGTCAGCGCGAACAACGTGATCACGATGAAACCGCAGGTCAGCGGGTACGCCAGAGTCTTGCGCCTGCCAGGGCTGGCCTGCCGGACCTTGAGACCGAGCAGCACCGGGTAGACCACCGCGAACGCCAGCCAGCCCGCGTTGATCGCGGTGGACGACCCGCCGCCCGCGAAACCGGCCACCGGGTCCGTCCCGGTCCACGGCTGCCCGGTGATCGTCCGGATGGTCGTGACCGCGGCCGCGGCGCCGACGACGGCGGCGTAGGCGTAGAGGGCGGCGACGAACGCGCGGGGCAGCGGTCGGCGCAACCGGCCCTCGGGGTAGGACAGGAGCAGGTGCGCGAACACGACGACCTGGAACGGTTGCGCGGCCCGTGCGACGACGAGGTCGACCGCGGCCCATGTCCGCGTCGTCGAGAGGGCGAAGCCGGCCGGCGCGTCGACCAGCAGGATGAGGCCGAGCAGCTGCATCAGCAGCCCGACCCGCCGGTCGGGGCGGATCACCACCGCGAGCACGCCCACTCCGACCCACACCAGCGGCGAGCCGATCTCCCACACGTACCACAGGGCGGGCTGGCGCCCGGCGGTCGCCGCGAGCACGACGTCGACCACCGCGACGAGACCCGACAGCGCGGACGACGCCCACGACAGGGCGAACGGTCCGACCATCAGCCCTCAGCGAGGAGTTCGGTGAGCCGTTCGACGGTCAACTCGTCCTTGCCGATGAAGCCGCGCACCAGCGCCAATCCGGTGAACTCGCCGAAGTCCTCCCGGTGCCGGCTGGACACGAGCACCACCGCCGGCCGTGCCGGGTCCACTTCCAGCCGGCGCGCGACCTCGAACCCGTCGAGGTCCGGCAGCAGCACGTCGAGCAGGACCAGCTCGGGCGCGGTCGCCGCCGCGAGCAGGAGGGCTTCGTGCCCCGTCCCGGCCTCGGCCACCACGTCAAACCCGCCGGCCCGCAACAGCCGCGCCAGCAGCCGGCGGTACGGGACCTGGTCGTCGACCAGCAGGACGCGCACCATGTCCACACCATCCGGCACCGCCGCGGCGGGCGCGAGGGCTCGGACCGAAGATCACGGATCTCCACGAGTCGGGCACCGGGGCAGGATGCCGGCACGCGCTTCCCGACGCCGGGGGTCCGGGCACGATCACCCCAATGGCGGCTCAGCCGGCGCGGGGCACGACGTCGGAGCCGGCGGCTGGTTTCACCGCGAAGTCTATTGTGGATGGTCGGGAGGTGCGGCACCGACGAGTGCCGTGTGGGGACGGGAAGCTGGCGGCACCTCGGCCGAGGACGAGGTCGGTGGGATGACCACCATCCTCCAACGGGTCGCCGCACGGGTCGGTCCCGCTTCCGGTCGGTGATCGCCGCCCGGCGGATCGGCCGTGCGGACCCGCGCCGGCCGGTCGTGCTGCGCGTACGCCGCGATCCCGGCACGAACGGCCCGCCGCCCACCAGCAGGGACCGTTCCACCGGGGCGGTAATGCCCACGGCACGGTGAAAATCCGAGCCTCGGGTTCCCGCTCCCGGGTGTTCCTGGTTCCATGGAATCCACGTCGTCTTCTCCGGAGGTGTCGTGCGTCGGTCGGTGGCCCAGGTGGCGGTCGCGGGACTGCTGGTGTCCGCGGTCGTCGCGGTGGCACCGCTCGCGGCCCGCTCCGCGTCGGCGGGCCTGGCGCCGACGCCTCCGATGGGCTGGAACTCGTGGAACCGGTTCGGCTGCGACATCGGGGATCGGATGATCCGTGAGACCGCGGACGTGATGGTGGCGTCGGGGATGCGGGACGCCGGCTACACCTACCTGAACCTGGACGACTGCTGGATGGCGCGTGAGCGGGACGAGCGGGGGCTGTTGGTTCCGGACCCGGCGAAGTTCCCCGACGGCCTCAAGCCGGTGGCGGACTACGTGCACGAGCGCGGGTTGAAGTTCGGCGTCTACGCCGACGCGGGGTCGAAGACGTGCGCGGGCTACCCCGGCAGCCTCGGGCACGAGCAGGTCGACGCGCGCAGCTTCGCCGAGTGGGGGGTCGACTACCTCAAGTACGACAACTGCAACAACGACGGCAGCCCGGCGGCCGAGCGGTACGGGAAGATGGGGCGCGCGCTGCGCGAGTCGGGCAGGCCGATCGTGCTCGGCATCTGCGAGTGGGGGCACGAGCGCCCGTGGGAGGGCTGGGGCCGCCAGGCGGGCGGTCACCTGTGGCGCACGACCCGCGACATCGCCGACACCTGGGCGAGCTGGACGGCGTTGCTGGACCTGCAGGTCGGGCTGGAGGAGCACTCGGGGCCCAACGGCTGGAACGACCCGGACATGCTCGAGGTCGGCAACGGCGGCATGACCGGGCACGAGTACCGGGCGCACTTCACCATGTGGGCGCTGCTGAACGCGCCGTTGATCGCGGGCAACGACCTGAGGGTGATGGACCCGGCGACCAGGGAGATCTTGCTCAACCGCGACCTCATCGCGGTGAACCAGGACTGGGGCGGGCGGCAGGGGCACCGGCTGCGCGACGACGGCGAGCAGGAGGTGTGGGCGAAGCCGATGTCGGACGGGTCGGCCGCGGTGGTGCTGTTCAACCGGGCGTCGGCCGAGCGCGAGATGGGCACCACCGCCGCCGCGATCGGCCTGCCGTCCGCGGCGGAGTACCGGGTGTTCGACCTGTGGACCAAGGCGGAGACGTCGACGAGCGACGAGCTGCGCGCCCGCGTGCCCGCCCACTCGGTGGTGGCCTACCGGATCTGGTTGGCGTGAACGCGGTCGGCCTGGTGATCGCCGACCAGGCCGTGCCGCGTGAGTTCCCAGTGGTGGCGCTTGTCGGGGCGCAGGAGCTGGACCAGCGCCTTGTACGCGGCGACGCTCATCAGCGCCCAGTACAGGGGGACGGTGAGCATGGTCGGCACGGCGCGGTGCAGGCCGCGTTCCATGCACCCGGCCATGAACTGGTACAGCACGGCGAGGTTGCCGCCCAGCATGGCGGCCGTGCCCGCGTAGAGCACCGCCGGTGGGAACAGCGGCTCGATCCGCTCCGGTCCCGCCACCAGGTACAGGCACGTCAGCGACCAGAACAGCGGGTTGACCGGCGTGGTGACGGTGGTGAAGCCGAACGTCAGCTGGAAGCCGACGAACCCCCGCGGCCCCAGCTCCCGCAGCAGCCGCCACGGGTTGCGCATGTGCACCAGCCAGGTCTGGCAGTAGCCCTTGATCCAGCGGCTGCGCTGGCGGATCCAGTTGCCCAGCTCGCTGTTGGCCTCCTCGTAGGTGACCGAGTCGAAGATCCGCACGTCCCAGCCGCGGCGCGCGATGCGCACGCCCAGGTCGGCGTCCTCGGTGACGTTGTGCGGGTCCCAGCCGCCGAGCGCACGCAGGGCGTCGACCCGGAAGTGGTTGGACGTCCCGCCGAGCGGGATCGGCAGCCCGAAGCGGTCCAGCCCGCGCAGCGCCAAGGCGAAGGTCAACGCGTACTCGGCGGCGAAGTTGCGGGTCAGCCAGTTCGTCCAGGGGTTCCAGTAGGCCAGCTCGGCCTGCACGCACACGACCCGGTCGGGTTGCGCCTCGAACGCGGCCGCCGCTTTGCGCAGCTGGTCGACCTCGGGTCGGTCCTCCGCATCGTAGATCACGCACAGCTCGCCGGTGGCGCGGGCCAGGCCCGCGTTGCACGCGTTGGGCTTGGTGCGCGGACCGCCCTCGGGCACGAGCACCACCTCGAACTCCGGCGGCAGCTCCAGGCGGTCCAGCGCCGGGCGGGTGATGTCGTCGTCCTGTTCGACCAGCAGCAGCACCTGCAGCCGGTGAGCGGGGTAGTCGAGCCGGTGGACGGTGTCGACCAGGCCCGCCAGCACCACCTCCTCCCGGTGCAGGGGGAGGAGCACGGTGTAGGGCGGCAGGTGCTGCGCGGCGGTCAGGTCCTCGGCGCGCACCCGGATGATCCGCGCGCCGGGACCGGCGGCCACCAGCAGGCACCGGAAGCAGATCACCACCACGTAGACGACCGTCGTCGCGGTCACGAACGCCTGCGCCCACCACAGCGGTCGGGGTGCGGTCGTGGTGAAGGTCCCGGCCAGGAGCGCGCACGCCAGGACGGCGGATGTCACCGCGAGCGCGATCGCCTGTCCGCGGCCGAGGAGCCGGAAGGCGCTGTACCGCTCAGGAAGGACGGGACGGCCCGCCCGGTGTCGTGGAGACCTGGTCGTCATGCGTGCTGTGGCTCCCTTCTCCGACCGGTCGCCGAGGGCGGAAGACGACCTTGCGGTACAGGACGTAGTTCCACACCAGCCCGACCGCCAGGCCCGCCAGCTTGGGTCCCGTGACCGCGGTCAGGGATCCCGGACCGGCGAACAGGTGCCCGGTCCCGGTGATCACCAGCGGTTGGACGACCCACAGCCCGGACGTCGTGCACAGGACGAACAGCGCGAGCTGGGCGCGCAGGTCGCCGGACCGGGCGTGGAAGGTGAACGACCGGTTGAGCGCGAAGCTCACCACCATGCCCGTCGAGGTGGAGATCAGATTCGCCGCGAGCAGGGGTACGCCCGCCAGCGCGAGCCAGGTGTAGCCGAGGAGGTCCACGAGGGTGTTCACGACACCGACCACGCCGAAGCGCAGGCGGGTGGCGGTGCTCGGCTTCACCGGTTCAGGACCCGGTCGTCCGACTGCGCGCCCCGGTCCGGCGTGGTCTGCGCCGGTGCGCGTCGACCGGCGGCCGTGCGCACCGATGAGACGGTGTAGAGCGGTCGCCCTTGGGCTTCGGCGTAGGTCCGGCCGATGTAGCTGCCCAGCACACCCTGCATGGTGATCTGCACACCGCTGAGGAAGAACATCGCGATGGCGGTGAACGCCCACCCGGGCACCGCGGTCTCGGGCGCCAGGACCTTCACCCCGACCGTGTAGAGGATGCCGAGGAAGCTCAGCAGGGAGATGCCGTACCCGAGCCGGCTGATCAGCTTGAGCGGGGCGACGGAGAAGCCGAGGAGGCCGTCGGCGGCCAGTCGGAGCATCTTGCCCAGGGGGTAGCCGGTGGTGCCCGCGTGCCGCTCGTCGCGGTCGAACAGCACCCCGGTCTGGCGGAAGCCGATGTAGCTGACCAGGCCGCGCAGGAACCGGTCGCGCTCGCGGAACCGGCGCAGCTCGTCGACCACCTTGCGGTCCAGTAGCCGGAAGTCGCCGGTGTCGCGCGGGATGTCGACTGAGGCGATCTTGCGCAGCACCCAGTAGAACGCGCTCGCGGTGACCTTCTTGAACGTCGAGTCGCCGCGGGAGCGGCGTTGCGCGTACACCACCTCGTAGCCCTGCCGCCACTTCTCGATCAGGTCCAGGCTCACCCGCGGCGGGTCCTGCAAGTCACTGTCCATGATGATCACGGCGTCGGCGTCCGCGAGGTCCAAGCCCGCGGTGACCGCGGTCTGGTGGCCGAAGTTGCGCGCCAGCTCGATCACGGTGACGCGGTCGTCCCCGTCGGCCAGCGCCTGCAGGCGGCTCGCGGAGTCGTCCTTGCTGCCGTCGTCCACGTAGATGAACGTGAAGTCGTAGCGGTCGGCGAGCGGCTGCGTCACCCGGCACACCGTCAGGTGCAGCAGCTCGATGTTCTCCGCCTCGTTGTAGACCGGGAAGACGTAGGCGATGGTCTGCCGCCCCGCTCGGGGATCGCTCATGGGGTGTGCCGCCCCGGTACTCCGGCCTCGACGCGCCGGTAGAAGATGTGGTGGTCATCGGCATAGGCCGGCTCGTACTCGTCGTGCATCAGCGGGCTGTCGTGCAGGCGTCGCCACACCTCGTCCTCACCGCCGGGCGTGCGACGCAGGTGGATCCAGCGGATCCCCTGCCCCACGGGGTCGTGGAGCGCGGCCTCCCACTGGCGGAAGCTGCCCTCGTAGACCACCTGGTCCGCGGGCACCCGGGACTTGAAGCTGACGGTTTCGTTGCTCCACGACTGCATCAGCACCCGACCGCCGTCGTAGTGCTCGCGCAGCCAAGCCGCGGCTTGGGCGTTGACGCGTTCGGCGGCGCTCGTGCGGAAGGCGCCGGCCTCGTTCAGCGTCGCCGTTCCGGTCAGTGCGTGGTGAGCGCAGCCCACCAGCGCCGCGACCGCGGGCAGGGATCGGAGCAGCGCCCGGTCCGCCAGCACGACGAGGTAGCCGGTGAACACCGCGGCGGGCAGCACCATGACGAGCGCGAACCGGACGTTGTAGAGGTCGCCGCCGATCTCGGGCACGTGCAGCGGTCGTTGTCCGGAGTGGAGCGCGCCGACGAAGAACGGCAGGAACACCAGCAGCGGCAACGGCGCCAGTGCTTCGTCGCGCAACCTGGTCCGCCAGGCGAAGCAGACCAGTCCGGCCCCGGACAGCACCAGCACCACCGGGCCGAGGTCGTACCGCATGGCGTGCAGGTAGGTCCACAGCGACGCGGCCCAGTCACCGACCGCCGCCTCGTCCGCGTGGACCCACAGCGCGGGCTTGGCGAACTCGCCGCGCACGAAGTTCAGCGGGTCGCCGAAGATCGCGGCGTTCCACACCGCCCAGCCGACCGCGCCGCTGACCGCCAGGCAGCAGAAGAACACCAGGTCGGCCCGCACGAGTGCCGACCGGTCCGGCTTCGTCCTCGACCGCCGCCGGGAACACACCCCGACGACCACCGCCACGGCCGCCAGGAAAGCCCACCCCTCGTAACGCACCAGCGTCGCGCCGAGGACGGCGACGGCGGTCGCGAGCAGGTGGCGGTAGCCGTCGTCCCGGCACCAGCGCAGCAGGTGCCAGGTCGCGGCGGCCAGGCACGCCAGCAGCAGCGCTTCCGTCATCGGCGTGCTCTGCAGGTACAGGACGTTGGGGTTGGCGCAGAACACCAGCGCCGTCGTCATCCCGCCGCCGCGCCGCCCGGTGAGCGCGAGGCCGATGCGGTACAGCCAGCCCGCCGCGGCGACGTAGGCGCACATCGACATCGCGCTCGGCAGCACGCCCGCGTGGTACCAGGACTCGTCCACGACGAGCGGCAGTGCCAGCAGGTGCGACAGCGGCAACCAGACCCCGCCGAGCTGGGCGGCGCCCGGCGTGGACCCGTCGAGCACCCGGCGGGTGATCAGCAAGTGCGACACCGCGTCCGGATACGCCAGCGTCATCCCCTTCGAGGCCACCACGGCGCACGCGCCCACCGACAGCACCACCGCGGCCAGCACCACCGCGCGCAGCACCGGGTCGCGGGGCGTGCCGGCCACGCGGCGGACCGGACCCGGGCGGAGCAAGCCCTTCCCGGACGTCGGGCAGGCCCGTGAGCGGGCCACCGTGGTCGCCGTCCGGCACGTGCCGGACGGGGACGGTCAGGATCCTCGCGTCACGCCGGCGCAGCTCGGCGAGCAGTTCCACCCGCGCCGACCGCGCGGTCAGGTCCAGGTCGGTCAGCGTGCGCCGGTCGACGAGGTGACAAGCCGAACCCGGGCGGCGACGGCGAGGCAGGACCAGGCACACTACCGCCCGCAGCCACGACATCCCGCGCCGCGGCAGGTCGACGCGGTCGCGCCGGTACCCGACAACGAGGTCGGCCCGTTCCTCGCGCGCCACCGCCAGCAGGGTGGGCAGGTGCGCGGCGGCGAAGCGGCCGTCGGTCAGGAAGATCCGCCGATGATCGGTTTCCGCGAGGGCCGCCGCCAAGGCCGTGCGCGGCAACGCCTCCCCGCCCCGCCGCGGCTCGTGGCGGACCGCCTTGACGCGGTCCGGGTAGCGGTCGGCCAACCCGTCCGCGACGTCCCCGGTGGTGACGGTGCTGTCGTCGGCCAGCACGAGGAGCACGCAGTGCCTCTCACCCACGCGGTCCAACGTGGACACCAGGTCGTCCACCGCCGCGGCCAGGTCGCCCTCGTTCCGCTGAACGGACATGACCACGGTGACGCCCTCGGCGGCGCGCGGCTCGGACGGACCCAGGTGGGGCATGGACCTCGTCACTCCTCGTGGAGAAGACCGATTCGTCGCGGGCGCGGCGGACGCGACCGGCGTCGCGACTGCCAGCCGGCCGTCTTCCCCGACAGAGCATGGGTCCGGTGATCCCGGCCCGCAAGCGGAACGACTCCCTCGTCGGACTGTTGCACCTGTGCAGGTGACAGGCCAAGTGCGCGACCCCGTCGGGCGCGCGATGGCGCGGGTCGCGTGGTCGTACGGACGTCAGGGCCGCGAGGCCGAGGACCGGCGCGGGCAGCGCGAAGTGGAAGCCGGGCACCGGGTCAGGACGTGACGGCCACGCCTTCGGGCCGCTTGCCGACGGCGAACGGGTCGGCGGGCTCGCCGCTCTTGGCGTCGATGACCGACACGGTGCCGGAGCCGGTGTTGGCGACGTCGGCCCGGCCACCGGGGCGAGACATCGAGGGGCGGGTTCCCGACCTTGGTGGTCCTGATCGGTTGTTGCCGGCGGTGTCGATCACGGAGACGGTGTTGGACGACTCGTCGGTGACGTAGACGCGGTGCCCGGCCGTGGGCGGGTTCCCGGCCCGATGAGGCGGAAACGGGCCCCTGCGCGGTTCACCCGGTCGCGCTTCACCCGTTTCTGCGGGCGGTCCGGTACGACGTTTCCCCGTGAAAGGGAATCGTCCACCCGGAAACGGTACTCGCACATCGAGAACGCGAGTTGTGGCACCGACGGAGTGCTCGTACCGTCGGACGCGGGGAAGCGCCGACAAGCTCGTGGTGACCACCCCGAACACACCCGCCGCGCGAAGAGAGCCACCATGCTCACACCTGCGGAGTTGCGAATACCGGAGCACAGCGCCGGCGGCACGGAAGACGGCGACGTGGAGCTGCTGCGGCGGTTCGCCGAGTCGGTCCGGAAGCGGCAGGAAACGATGCTCGGGTTCCCGGTGAACCTCGATTTCGACTACGGCGTTCTGGCCGATTTCCTGTCGCTGCACCTCAACAACGCCGGCAGTCCCGGCCAGAGCAGCGAGTACGGGTTGGATTCCAAGCCGTTCGAGGACGCCGTCGTCGCCTTCTTCGCCGATCTCGCGGCCGGCGTACCGGGGGAGGTCTCGGGGCACGTGGCGCACGGTGGCACGGAGGCCAACCTGTTCGCCGCCTACGTCGGCCGGGAGCGGTACCCGGACGCGGTGCTGTACGCCTCGGCGGAAGCGCACTACTCCGTCCCCAAGATCGCCCGGATGCTGCGCCTGCCGCACGTGCCGGTCGACACCGGTGCGGACGGCGCCCTGGGCCTGGACGCCCTGGCCCGCGAACTGGGGCAGCGGTCGGACCGGGCCGCCCTCGTGATCGCCACGATCGGCAGCACCGGCCGCGGTTGGCTGGGTGAGATCGAGGGGGTCGACCTCACGCTCCAGTGCCTGCGCGACAAGCGTGCCGACGCGCTGCGGCTCACCCGGATCACCCGCCAGGTCGACCTCGGCATGCCCGTCGTCGGCACAGTCCAATAACCGAGCCAGACCGATCGTCCCCGGCTGGCCAAGTCCTGCCGGGGACGATCCGCCTGAGAGCTGGCGAAGCGCCCTCAGCGGCATGCGCGGACGCGTTGCCCTTGCGAAAACCATTGGTGACCGACTTGCCCCGCTGATGTACTGATGACCACCGTGAGTCTGCCGCGTGACGGAGGTAGTAGTTGTGAGTGGCTATAACGCGCTTGCCGAGGTGTACGAGTGGCTCATCTCAGATGCAAAGCTGGCTCCGGCCGAGTTCGCTTCGTCGTTCGATGACGTCCTCAGTCTCCTGCCGTCGAACGCGCACGTCCTCGATTGTTCGTGCGGAACCGGACAGTTGGCGGTTGGCCTCGCCGGTCTTGGCATGCACGTTGTCGCAACTGACGCCAGCGAAGCGATGGTTCGTCGGACTGCGGAGTTGTCTGAGGAGTTCAGGGCATCTGTCCGGACAGTGCGGGCGGACTGGCATGAGTTGCCCGACCATTTCGATGACGACACCTTCGACATGGTGTTCTGCGTTGGCAACTCGCTGCACCATGCCGAGGGCGCGCGAGGCAGAGTTGCTGCTCTGGAGTCGATGTCACGGCTTCTGCGCCATGGCGGGCGCTTGGTACTCACCTCCCGCACTTGGGAACTCGTGAGGGCCAGAGGTTCCCGACTGGACATCAGTGACCGACTCGTCCGCCGGAACGGTCGCGATGCCGTCGTGGTCTACCGCTGGGACATTGCGCCGAACTGGGAGGACGAGCACCACATCGAGATTGCGATCGCGCAAGTGGATACGGCTGGGTCGGTTATTGCCCGCTCGGAACTGCTGTCGAGCTGGCCGTACCGATACGAAGAACTCGAAGTCGAGTTGCACCGGGTCGGACTCCAGACGGAAATGAGCACGTTTAACCTTGAGGCCGAGAACTACATGGTGGTGGCGAGCAAGGTATAGACAACGGGCTCTCAGTCCGTAGCCGGACCGCGCGGTTGCAACCAGGAGGCTTGCGTCCTCTTATCGGCTACTTCAGGACGTTGTGCTGTCCTCTGACGGCACGGACGTACCGCGGGTACGAAGGCGAGACGCGGGCTCCTTGAGCAACTGAACCGATCAACCCGGTGTGTCCTCTTGCTTGGTGCAGAGAAGTTTTCACAACGTCAACGGCCGGTTGGTGGACAGGTTTGAAAAGTGGCATCGCCGATATCAGGGCGCCCGACCGGCATTGATCCGACGGTCCTGCGCCGTCGCCCGGCCGAGCGCCGCGTCAGGACTCGGCGATCCGCGAACCTCCGTGCGGCGCAAGGGTTTCCGTGGACCGTTGCGCTGTCCGGCCGTCACCGTCGGGGGCGCGCCGGGGTTACTGTTGATCGATCCAGTACCACTTCAGGACATACTCGCAACGGAGCGATCATGCCCGACTTACGCGCGTCGCTGGCCGTGTTGGCGCTCGCGACAGCCCTGCCACTGGCCACCACTCCCGCGGCGGTCGCGTCCGCCACGCACGTCATCGCCGAACTGGCGGGCGTCGCGGGCCTGCCCGGCAACCCCAGTTACTACCCCACCGGTGTCAACGACCTCGGCCAGGTCGTCGGCAGTGCGCAGGGCAACGCGCCGACGCGCGCGATCCTGTGGTCGCCGCGCGGCGGTGCGACGGATCTCGGCCCCGGTCTGGCCGGCGCGATCAACCAGGCCGGCCAGGTGCTCGGGTTGACCTCCGACGGCGTGCCGGACACGCAGAAGCCGTGGGTCTGGTTCGGCGGTCAGCGGCAGGCCATCTCGCCGCCCGGAGCCGCGTGGGCGCTGGCGCAGGTGATCAACGACGACGGCAGCGTGCCGATGTCGTACGCCACGTCGGCCCGGGGCGAGCAACACGCCACTGTGTGGGACGGGGAGCGGCACCTGGAGCTGCCGGTGGCCGGTGATCACGTGTCGGCGTACGCGATCAACAACGCCGGTGTCGTCGCGACGAGCTACGCCTACGCCTCCTTCCAGGAGTTCGCCGCGCTCCGCTGCACCGACGGCGTGTGCACCGAGCTGGCACCCGGTCCGGGCTACGGCACGTACGGCCCGGAGGCGATCAACGAGGCCGGTGTGATCGTCGCCAACCGGGGCATGGTGGCGCTGCGCTGGGACGGCGAGGAGCTGACCGTCCTGTCGGAGAGCGGCCGGCTCGCCCACGGCGAGCAGTCCCTCAACGAGCGC
Source organism: Actinosynnema sp. NPDC002837 (assembly GCF_040295345.1). NCBI lineage: Bacteria > Bacillati > Actinomycetota > Actinomycetes > Pseudonocardiales > Pseudonocardiaceae > Actinosynnema > Actinosynnema sp. NPDC002837. Next base: position 404 of record NZ_JBEOVG010000015.1, on the reverse strand, counting down.
GGCGACGCGGTCGGCTGGGTGCTGGACAACGGAATGTCCCGCGCGGTGCTGTGGCCGGCCGGCGGCAAGCAGGTCGACCTCGGCGTGCCCGCGCCGTCCGTGGCGACCGCGATCAACGAGCGCGGCGACATCCTCGGGCACACCTCGTCGCCGGACCACTCGTCGACCCGCGCGTTCATCTGGCGCGACGGGCAGGTCACCTACCTCGACTCGCTGGGCGGCGCCTACAGCACGCCGGTCGCGATCAACAACCACGGCGTCGTGGTCGGTCGCAGCACCACCGCCGACGGCACCTGGAAGGGCGTCCGCTGGACCCCGGCCACCGCGACCCTGTCGCACTGACGCCCGCCGGGCGGCCCCGCGCGCGCGGGCCCGGGGGGCCCGCCCCGCCCCCCCCCCCCCCC